>JABZMB010000005.1 GCA_015256455.1 Solobacterium sp.
TAGCCATTGGTGAACTGGCAGATGGATTAGTGATTGATTTAAATAAAGTTCCAAAAAAATACGAAGGTTTAAATGGTACAGAACTAGCAATCAGTGAATCACAAGAACGTATGGCTGTTGTAGTAAGAAAAGAAGATGCCGAGAAGTTCCAAGAACTTGCAAGCATGGAAAATCTAGAGACAACAATCGTAGCAGAAGTGACTGAAGAACCACGTATGATTATGACCTTACAGGGAGAAGAAATTGTAAATATCTCTCGTGAGTTCTTAAATACAAATGGAGCAAGTAGACATACATCTGTTGTGGTTGGTGAAGATCAACCAGAAGAAGAGGTTCAAGTAGAAAGTCTTCGTGCAGGTATGGATAAGCTTGTAGAAGATTTAAATATCTGTAGTCAAAAAGGATTGGCTGAACGCTTTGACGCTACGATTGGTAGTGGTACCGTATGTATGCCATTTGGTGGTAAATATCAAATGACACCAAGCCAAGTGATGGCAGCTAAGATTCCAGTATTAGATGGTGAAACAGATACTGCTTCGCTGATGGCCTATGGCTATGATCCACAACTATCATCACTATCCCCATATAAGGGTGCAATGGCTGCGGTTATTGAGGCGATGTCAAAACTTGTTGCGGCTGGAATTGATCCTAAACATGCATGGCTATCATTCCAAGAATACTTCGGACGTACAGGCGATAACCCTAAGAAGTGGGGCAAGCCATTTGCGGCATTACTTGGTGCGCTGAAAGCTCAAGCAGAATTAGAAGTTGCAGCAATCGGTGGTAAGGACTCCATGTCAGGAACATTTGAAGATATTGATGTTCCACCAACACTTATCGCATTTGCGGTATCCACCGTAAAAGCTTCTCATATCGTTACAAATGAGTGGAAAGATAAAGATCATTACATCTATGCAGTGATGCCAGAGTATGATAAAAATGGAATTGTAGACTTTACAAGTGTACGTAAAGTATTTGATAAGGTTTATTCATTAATCAACTCAGGCTGTGTGAAGTCTGCTTGTGCACTTGAGCATGGTGGCACAGCAGAAGCACTACTCAAGTGTAGCTTGGGTAACCGTATTGGATTTGTGCTAGAAGAAGATGTAAATATCAATCGACTCTTTAAAAAGTGCTATGGTGGATTCTTGTTAGAAACAGATGAACCAGTTGATGAACTTGAATTATTAGGTAAGACAATTGGTGAGTTTGAATTACGTACAAAGGATGAGACAATCTCCTTAGATGAATTACAAGCACGCTATGAAGCTAAATTGGAATCAGTATATCCTTGCAATATTAAGCAGAGTGAAAAAGAAATCAAGCCTATGTCTGTGGAGCGTAGATTTGACATGCATGCAAGTTATTCGGTTGATACTCCACATGTGCTTATCCCTGTATTCCCGGGTACTAACTGTGAATATGATACAGCACGTGCATTTAAGCGTGAGGGTGCTGAAACCGAAATCTTTGTAATCAAGAATCTAACTGCACAAGATATTGAAGATAGTGTAGAACGATTTGTGGATGCGATTGGTCGTAGTCAAATTATCGCACTTCCAGGTGGTTTCTCAGGTGGAGATGAACCAGATGGTTCTGCAAAGTTTATTGTTTCCTTCTTCCGTAATCCAAAGGTAAAAGAAACTATTGAAGACTTACTTAATCATAGAGAAGGTTTGATGATTGGTATCTGCAACGGATTCCAAGCTCTTGTAAAACTTGGGCTTGTGCCATACGGCAAGATTATGGAACCAGATGAATTCCGACCAACACTGACATTCAATACAATCGGAAGACACCAATCTAAACTTGTTAAGACTAGAGTTGCATGTAATCAATCACCTTGGATGAAATACATGAATGTTGGAGATATTCATACAGTTGCGATTAGCCATGGTGAAGGAAGATTTGTCGCAAAAGATAATGTTGTTCAAACCTTGATTGACAATGGTCAGATTGCGACACAATACGTTGACTTTGAAGGACAACCAACATCCGATATCCATTTCAATCCAAATGATTCAGTCTATGCAATCGAGGGAATCACATCACCAGATGGACGTATCCTTGGTAAGATGGGACATTCTGAACGTAATGGGGATAACCTATATAAGAACGTACCAGATATTGAAAATCAACAGTTGTTATTTAAGGCTGCAGTGGAATACTTTACAAAGTAAGTATTGAAAGAGAACCGATTAAGTTCGGTTCTTTATCGTTGGGAAAGGATCGTACATAAGATAGCGATGTAAATACGATATCGTGATAATGATATTGAAAAAAATAATGATAAGAGTATTCTGAATGTATGAGAATATTTCAATTTTTTGCAAGTGAACCACGCGATGAAATGATAATGGGAATTTGTTTTCCTGCTGCACTCATGTTACCAACATCTATTTTGGGGGCTGTTATGTGGTATTTCATACCTGACTATCACCCCTTATCAAAATCATTAACAGGATTTGGTTGGGTTGCGATAGTGGGTGTAATCATCGGTTTTTTAATCATGAGTTTAGTCAAACGATATTGTATCCGCAAATATACAGTACAGGTTAGTGGGAAGACTATTTTGATTGATTCGGTTGGTGGTAGAAAATATCAAGGAGAAGTACAATCTGTCACAATCAATCAAAACAAGATGAAAACAGTATTAGAAATTTATCTCAATCATCAAAAGTTAATTTTTATCGCAAGAGTTAAAAAGAATATATTTGAAAGTAGTATTTTTGCGGGTAGTACGAAAGAGGATATACAGGCAATGACTACCCTATACCAAGCACTCCAAGAAGTATTATATTGAAGGAATTCATAAAGATACGAATGAAAAATGAGTTGAGGATGACCTCAACCCATTTTTTACTATTTCATTTTTGAAATTGCGATAACGTACTGTGTACTCATGTATAAACATGCAAGCATAGTAGCTACTTCAAAGACAATGATAATGATATCACTCTTAATAATGATTCCATTTACTACAAGTAAGATACCTAACATCGCATACAATATCGCAAGTAGAGTACAACGACCTTTATTATTTGTTTCTACAAGTCCTTCAATAAAGGACTTTTTCTGTTTTGGTTTGAAGTTTGGGATCTGTGGCAATGTTGGTAACCAAGCTTTTACAAAGCGATATTGTAGTACTGCAAATAGTACAATACCAGCAATGATGGAGATTCTCCAATCATTTGTAAAGCTCATTAGTAACATCGCTACTGCAATGCCAATGGCGATACGATTGTGGTAAAGATTGAAGTCCTTCGCATCTTTTTCCTTTAGGATATAGCCTGTTTGTGTGCGAGAGATATACATGATTGTTTGACCTTTGTCATCAATGTATATATTTCTTCCTGCAATCGCTCCACGCTTTTGTTGGCTACCATCATCAAAAATAGATGGTTTTTTCTTGTTTGGATTTGTTGGCATATTGTTACCCTTTAATGAAGCTGTGCAATACCCTTGCAGTATGTTTCTTCAACACTATAGTCATCGTTTAATACAACGATATCTGCATCATATCCAGTGCATAGTTTACCGATATGATCATGCATGTTTAATAATGTTGCAGGGTTGATTGTTGCGGAGTTAAGAGCTGAATCAAATGGGACACCAGCTCTTTCAACAAGGTTTTTGAGTCCTTCATTCATACGCATTGTAGAACCTGCTAGACTTCCACTTTCGGTTAAGTGTGCACTTCCATCAGGATAGATTTCGATTTCATGTCCACCGAACATAAACTTAGAGCCTGGTTCAAATCCCTTTGCCATTAGCGCATCAGAGATCATGATTGCATGGTCTTTGCCTTTTGCGTTAAAGAAGATATTGAGCGCTTCGGGTGTTGAGTGGTTGCAGTCACAGATGACTTCGCTATACATATCACGAATACGTAGAGCTAAACCAGTCACACCATTTGCACGGTGGTTGAATGGAGATTGTCCATTGTATGTATGTGTAATAGATTTTGCGCCATTTGCGACAGCGATAATACCTTCTTGGAAGGTTGCACCAGAGTGTCCGATTGATACCGCAACATGATGTGCACTGCAGTATTTTGTAAGTGCAAGTTCTGGATCGTGTTCAGGAGCTAATGTAATTACTTTGATGAGTCCTTCTGCGTCCTTTTGGTATTGGATAAATTCATCTACGTGTGGTGGAACGATAGCTTCTGGTGGTTGTGCTCCTTTGTATTTCATATCAAGGTATGGACCTTCAAAATGAATACCGATGATATCAGCACCATCTCTACCGGCTACGTGTTCACGCTTTACAGCCGCAACATTCTTAACAGCTTTTGTTAGTACTGGGTTTAATTCAGTGATTGTTGTGGAAAGAAAACCTGTAACACCTTCATGTGTGATTCCCTTTGCCCATTTCTTAAGTCCTTCAGGTTCAGCGTAGTTTGTATCATAGCCATACGCACCATGACAGTGGATATCAATAAATCCTGGTACGATACGACGATTACCATAATCTACATCTGCAGTATGATTTTCAGCAGGATAAATACCTTTGATCTTTCCTTCAGAAATTTCAATGATAGCTGGGATAAAGTCACCGGCTATCCATACACGATTACTTTTAATAAACATATTTTATTCCCTCATGAATAACTTTCTATGTTTATCATAGCACTATTGATTTTATTTATCTCTTTTGACACTTATACTTTTCGATAATGATTTGACATCTTTCAGTTAATTTATTCTAATCGTAAAAAGTGGTTGCTATAATACAAATTAGATAAGACAAGTACAAAAGGAGGTAACAATGTCCATATTTAATTATACAAATGAAGAATTAGCATCATTGAAGGCAACATTTACAGCAACTGAAATTTACCAACAACCTTCTACTTGGGAGAAGACAATTGAACAAGTACGCTCTCGTGCAGAAGAAATTAAGGCTTTTATCGCTAAGGTAATTGACCAAGACGATTATGACGTAATTTTAACAGGTGCAGGAACAAGCGAATTCGTTGGTAACGCACTCTATTCATACTTAAATCGTCAATTAAACTATAAAGTTAAGAGCTATGCTACAACAGACTTAACAGCTACACCAGAGAATTATGTATCCCCAAATAAGCCAACTTTATTGATTAGTTATGGTCGTTCTGGTGACTCACCAGAATCAGTAGGCGCAATTCAATCTGTAGAAGCAGTTAGCAACAATGTTTATCACTTATTTATTACATGTAATAAGGATGGTGCTTTAAGCAAGCGTGCTAATGCGGAGGGTGACCGTTGCCTCGCAATCAACTTAACACCAGAAACGTTGGATAAGAGTTTTGCGATGACATCAAGCTTTACAAATATGTATCTAGCAACATTACTTTGCTTTAGTTTGGATCACTATGACGAGACAGTCGCTGCTGTCAAAGAAGTAATCGCAGCTGCTAAGAAACTTGTTGAAGAAGATTGGTCCACAATCAAGGAATTTGATGGAGCATTCGACTACGGAAGAATTGTTTACTTAGGTACAAATACTCTAAAGGGCATCGCTCAGGAATCCGCATTGAAGATGTTAGAATTAAATGCTGGTAAGATTGTGACAATGTTTGATACACCATTAGGCTTCCGCCATGGTCCAAAATCCATCATTGATAACACAACATTAACAGTTTTATATCTTTCTGATGGTGAATACCAAAGACAATATGAACTTGATCTATTAAAAGAAATGTCAGGTCAGCGTAAAGAAAATCGCATTATGGTTGTATGCAATGCACCATGTGAACTAGCCAAATCTCTTGCAAACTATTATTATTGTTTTGATACACCAGCGAAGGATAATATCTTTGTAGGTTTAGATTTTATCATAGTTGCACAATTGATGGCACTATTTGCGTCAATTCGCAATCACTTCACACCGGATAACCCATGTCCAACAGGCGAGGTTAACCGTGTTGTTAAGGGTGTAATCTTATATCCATATTCTAAATAGGAGGAATAATATGATTGGTATTGTTGTTACAGGACATGGTCATTTTGCGACTGGTCTTACAAGTTCAGTAGAACTCATTGGTGGTAAGCCAGAACATTATCATGCAGTAGATTTCGTTCAAGAAGACTCTACAGATGATCTCGAAAAGAAATTAGAAGCAGCTTTCGCTTCCTTAAAGGATTGCACAGATGGAATCCTCGTATTCACTGATTTAGTTGGTGGTTCACCATTTAAGGTTTCTGTTGAACTAGCAATGAAGTTACAAGATCAATACAAGATTGTTGTATTATCTGGTTCAAACTTAGGCATGCTTGTAGAGGCAAATCTAACAAGAGGATTCGCAAGTGATATTGATTCCTTAGCTGCTCAAACAATTGAGACAGGTAAGACTCAAGTAATGCGCTTTGAACTTGTTCAGCACGAAGAAGTTGAATCCGAAGACGGTATCTAAAAAAATCAAATCGATATAGCCTATGTATGCTATGTCGATTTTATTTTTGGGATTTAAATCGAATATAATTTGTCAATAAATCAATGAATACAATAAAAGGAATTAATGGGCT
The DNA here is from genome assembly GCA_015256455.1 of Solobacterium sp. GTDB lineage: Bacteria > Bacillota_I > Bacilli_A > Erysipelotrichales > Erysipelotrichaceae > Bulleidia. Next base: position 6,510 of record JABZMB010000005.1, read on the forward strand.
ACAGACTGTATCTTTTGCGTTTGGAATTTGATAAAACTCCGTAAATGTAGGTTTTTTTCCTAGTTTTGTATTTGATTGTCCGATATAAATTGCGTAAGGTTCATGCGTTAGCAGATGTGTAAAGGATACTGAATCCATTGTAGGTTCATCCTGCATAGAGATATAGATGAATAAGTCGTCATGCTGGATGAGATGTGAACGTAATTGTAGAAAATCTACATTTGGAATGATAGAAATATCATAACCAAGATTGATTAAACGATATTGAAATGTATTTGCAATTGTTGCCGCAAAGCCCTCACCATAGATGTATATCTTTCTGGATTGGTCTAGAATACCTTGCAGGTGATCAAAATCTTGAGCAGCGATCTCTATACACTTTTTCTTAACAGAATCGAAATACTGATTCTGTATATTCTCTTTAATATACTGGTTTTCATCGGATGAATCTATTTCGCAGTTTTGAAGGTCGCTGCTGTATTCATAAATGAACTCACGATAACCTTTAAAGTTACACTTTTGTGCAAATCTTGATAGGGTTGGTTCAGAGACATAGAGTATCTTACTAATACGTTTTGACGAGAAATCTAAAAGCTCAGTATTTTCCAGGAAATAATCCGCAATACTTTGTTGTAAAGAGGACATTGTTGGGTAGACACTTTGGATAATCTGCTTGGTTTTTGTGTTTAATCGGATGTTTCGAATCATAGGCTTTCCTCGTTGTGTGTACGAATGAAATTGATGAGAGTACGTGTAGCGTTTATATGCGATGTTTTATTAGGGTGGCTTGCAAAACAGAAGCCATCTTTTTCAGTTGCAGTATCAAATCTTAAAAATAGACTAGATGTTTCTACGGCAACTTTTTGAACGGAAGAAAGGAGCGACTCTTCCATGAGACCATAACATAATAGGAACTTTGCATTAGGGAACTTTATCTTTAGTTTTTGAATGAAATTGATATATAGTTCCTGGAAACGTTGTTCACGTGTGGAAATTCCTCTTGTGAAGGATGCGTCATTAGTGCCTAGGTTGATAATCACCCAAGATGGATTTTCGCTTATGTTGTAAGGGAATATACTAGGTAGAATATCTTCATCGTTTGGCTTATCTTCCGTTTCTGGAATCCAGCGAGATAAGATGCCATTGCCACTATATGCGACAATGATAGGCAAAACATTTAATAATTGCGAAACCATATAAGGATATGCATGCGTACAATCCTCGTAATGTGTATTGAATACAAGAGGTGTTGTATCTGCTTCTAAACCATAACCAGCAGACAAAGAATCTCCTATCCAAAGGATAGAATTCGATGGCTTATCCCATTTAGAAATTTCTCCATCGGTTTGTAGGTCTTCTAATTCAAAGTAACCATATTGTAGTTCGGTAATCTGAATAATTTTAACATGCATAATTTCCCGTTTTGAGAATGTAATGGTATATGCATGACTTCCTTCTTTTAAATCAATTTTCTGAAATAATTCATCATCCACAAAGATTGCTAAAATCACAGGACCATATAGTGTATGGTGACTGGTGATCTGTAATGTAATATACTCACCAATAAATGCAAATTGAAAACCCGAGGCAGACCACTTAAATTGATAAGAATGATTTACCTGATTGCATGGTGGTAAAAATGTAAGTTTAGACAATAAATTCATAACACTATATTACACGAAAATTTTTTTTGTAAGTTTATTTAGAAAGTACTTTCATCAATCTTTAACTAATAGAAAGCGCTTTCAACTTATCATAATTATAATGGAATTATGAAAGATATGATAGATAATTTGAATCTGCAATCCCTTTTAGAGGAAAATAACTGGTTACAGGTACTTCTAAATCGACAAAAGATTGTTTTCAAACAAGAAAATATTAGTGGTTATCAGATTCATTTTTGTGATGATGAAATTGAAATTACTTATTCATCAATCGCACAAAGAAATCGTGCACTACTTGCTTTAACAACTTCTATGCAGGATGTCTTTGAAATCAGTGCTGTAAAAGATTTAGGTGTGATGGTGGACTGTTCTAGAAATGCAGTACCAAAAATAATAACGCTAAAGAAGTTCATTCGTTATTTATCCTTTATGGGATATACATTTCTAGGACTCTATATGGAGGATACGTTAAAGATTGATGGTGAACCATATATTGGCTATCAAAGAGGAGCGTATACAACAAAAGATATTCAAGAGTTAGATACATATGCACAACAGTACGGAATTGAACTACGACCATACGTACAAACATTAGCGCATCTAAATCAAATTGTTCGGTATGAAGAATATCAACAGATGATTGATGTAGATGACATTCTACTCGTTGGATCAAGCCGTACGCATGCATACCTTGAGAATCTATTTAGAACTTTAGATAAGGCATTTAGCACCCGTAAGGTAAATATTGGTATGGACGAAGCATTCATGTTAGGGCTAGGTAAGTACCTAACTGAACATGGTTATCAAAACCGTTTGGAGATCATGAATCAACATTTACAGACGGTAAGAGAGATTGCTAGTAAATACAACTTTGAACTACAGATGTGGAGTGATATGTTCTTCCGCCTTACGGCAAATGGTAGTTACTACAATCTTAGTCAAGAAAAGATTCAGGAAATTAAAGTTCCAGAAGGAATGAATCTAGCATATTGGGATTACTACTCAACGGATGTACAACATTATGCTGAAAATATAAAGCTTCATAGAAAATTATCACCAAATATATCGTTTGTAGGTGGAGCATGGAAGTGGACAGGATTTATTCCACACAACCGTTATAGTATTCATGCATGCAAGGCAGCTATTGAGGCATGTGTTGAGCATCATATCGATGAGATTACATTTGCAGGTTGGGGAGATGATGGTGCAGAAACATCACTCTTTGCAATCTTACCAGTACTATTTGTAAATGCGAATGAAATCTATGGCAACCATATGAGTGAGAAGAGCTTTGAAGTGTTAACAGGAATATCTCTGGATACATTCCTATCAATTGACGAAGTAAATCCATGTACTAAAGATGGATTTACACATAACAATGCTAGTAAGTACTTCCTATATAACGATTTATTGCAAGGTGTTTTCGATTCTGTTGTACAACCTTCGATGATAAATGAAATTCAATCTGTGTTACCAAAAATTTCAAACATCTCAACTGAGATAAGCGAGTTGTCCTATTACTTCAAAACAGTACAATCACTGATTGAAGTATTGGAGTTAAAACTCAATTTAGGCAATGAAATATATCATGCATACAAACAAAACGATTTACAAGCTTTTGATAAGATTGTTAATCAAATACTTCCAGAGTTAATCAAACGTATCGAAACTTTCTATGATGCATTCAAACAACAGTGGCATCTTGAAAATCGCAATCAAGGTTTTGAAGTACAAACTATTCGTTTGGGTGGATTAAAGCAGAGAGTAATCGATGTACGTGAACAATTACTGGCATATCAGAAAGGAGAGGTTGAAAAAATAGACGAACTAGAAGAAGAGCATTTAGATTTTCACTATTTTGATGATAGTTCGATAGAAAGACTGAATTATAATCTATGGTCACATATCGTATCGACATCAAAACTGTGAGGTATCAAAACCACTTAAATAATTAACAGGAGGAAAGACATGAAGAAAAAATTATTGAGTGCAGTATTTGCGGCCATGTTAGCTGTAGGTAGTTTAACAGGCTGTGGTAACAAAGCATCAGAAGCAAGCACAAGTAAGACAACAATCGAATTCTGGACAATCGACCTGAAGGCAAATTTCGAAGATTATTTTAAAACAATGATTGCAAACTATGAGAAGGAAAACCCAAATGTAGAGGTTAACTGGACAGATATTCCTTACGCAGATATGCAATCTAAATTGGTAGCTGCAGTAGCAGGTGGAACAGCACCAGATGTAGTAAACCTCAATACACAATTTGCATTAACATTGGCTGGTAAGGGCGCACTTGTTGATTTAAACAAGGAAGCTACAGCAGAACAAAAATCAATTTATAATGAAGGCTTATGGAATTCAGCTAAGATTGGTGATTCTGTATATGCATTCCCATGGTATGCTTCACCAGATATTATGTTCAGCAATAAGGAACTAATTGCAAAGGCTGGAATCAAAGAACCACATACATACGCAGAAGCATTGAAAGAAGCAGAAGACTTCTACAATAAGACAGGCGCATACCTATTCTTACCTGAAGGATTCTTCAATATGTTAGTATCTGAAAATATCGATATCTTATCTAAAGATGGTAAGAAAGCAGCTTTCAATACAGACCAGACAGTGGCCTTACTTGAACAATACAAAGCATTAACAGACAAGGGTGTTCTTCCTAAGACAAACTGGGGTTCATGGGATGAAGCATTGAAACTATTCGAATCAAGCAAATTAGCCATTGTAAGTTCATCAGGTTCTTCTTTAGGCAGAATTAAGGATGAAGCACCAGATGTATACAAACTCATCAATGTATCTACACCATTAACAGGTTCTAATGGCTTAAGCAGAAATCCATTAATGAACTTAGTAGTTCCAACAGCAAGTAAGAATCATGAAGCAGCCATCAAGTTTGCAAACTATGTTACAAATGATGAAAATCAGCTTGCATTCTGCAAACTTGTATCTATTTTCCCATCTACAACAAAGGCATCTGAAGATCCATTCTTCACATCTAATACATCTACTTTAGAAGGAGAAGCAAGTGCTATGTCTGCAAAGGCAAGCTTAACTTCACAGGACTTCTCACTAGGTATTGCTAGCCAAGATGCTATCGCTACAGCCATCAACAAGGCTTATGAAGCAAGCATCATCAATGGTGAAGATATCCGTGCATCACTCAAGCAAGCAGAAGAAGATGTAAACAAGATTCTCAGCGAAGCGAAGTAATGATTGATGTTTCCCCGAGCATAATCTAGCTTGGGGAAACATATTTATACACAAGGAGGATATGCATGAGTCTCACAAATAAAATGGTATCTCGAAGAAAAAGAAGAGAAACAAGAACGGCGTATGCCTTCATGACACCAGCTTTGATTATTATTACAGTCTTTACAATCATACCTATCATTGGCAGTTTGATACTGATGTTCTATAACTACTCCGTTTTAGGAGAAACAAAGTTTGTGGGTTTCCAAAACTTTATCAGTGCTTTTCAAGATAGAGAGTTTTTGATTGCGGTAAAGAATTCAATTGTATTTGTAGTCATCGTACCAATCATCCAGATTTTATCGATTCTAATTGCATTATTTGTAAATCGAAAAATACCAGGAATTAGTCTATTCCGTACATTATTCTATATTCCAGTCGTTACTTCCATGGTAGCTGTATCTATCATTTGGGGATTCATCTTTGACCCACATGGAATTATCAATACTTTACTGATGGACCTAGGCTGGATTACCCAACCATTTGGCTTTTTAAGTGATAAGTATGCGGCAATGCCATGCTTAATGTTTATAACATTATGGCAAGGATTAGGATACTACATGATGATGTATCTAGCAGGTCTACAAGGCATTCCACAAGAACTCATCGAAGCTGCGAAAATCGATGGTGCGACAAACTTAGAAACAATTATAAAAGTCAAAATACCATTATTGAAACCATATATCTGGTTATGTACTTTGAATTCTGTTATTTCTGCGATTGGTGTATTTGATGTTGTATTCGTACTAACTAAGGGTGGACCAAATAACGCAACAATGGTTATCAACTACTATTCCTACGTAAAGGCCTTCGGTGACTTCCAATTTGGATACGCAGCCGCAATCGGAGCTTTACAGGCAATTATTACAAGCACATTAAGTATTGCAGTGTTTGTATATGGTAAGAAAGGAGGTATGTCAAATAATGAATAGAAAGAAATTGCGTCAGAAAGACATCGTCAATTTGATATTTACTTATATCTGCTTAATTGCGATAGCGATCTTATGTGCTGGCCCATTTATTTGGCTCCTACTATCTTCCCTTCGTACAGGTGCCAATATTTATGATTTACATTTTAGGTTAGAAGATTTTACTTTCTCGAATTATATTGGCGTAATCCAATATATGAATCTAGGAAAGTATGTACATAATACTTTAATTATTACAGTGGGTGGTATTTTCTTGGATGTTTTACTTTCATCCATGTGTGCATATCCACTCGCAACGATGAATTTCAAGGGGAAGAAGATTATCTTTGGAATCTTAGTTTCTACAATGATTATTCCAGCAGCTGCTGGTATGATTATCAACTACTTAACAATTACAAAACTAAAATTATTGAATACACTACTAGGTGTTATCTTACCAAGTTCGGTGAAAACATTCAGTATTATCTTGATGCGTCAAGCATATCTTGGTGTTCCAAGAGAACTGATTGAAGCAGCCAGAATTGATGGTGCAAGTGAATTTAGAATTTGGTGGAAGATTATGTTACCAGGTATTATGCCAAGTATCTCCACAATTGTAATCTTTGACTTTATTGGATACTGGAATGCATTCTTATGGCCGATCATCGTTTTACAAGATCCAGATAAATATCCATTAGCCACTGCATTACAATATCTAAATGGATCATTTAGCTATAAGTTTGGATATGTCGCAGCTGGTACTATCATTTCCATTATTCCTGTACTCGCTGTATTTATCTTATGTCAGAAGAACTATATTGAAGCGGTGAGTGGCGCTGTAAAGGGATAATATTATGAAAAAGATTGTTTTATTACCCATGGATGAAAGACCATGTAACTATAAGTTCCCAAAGCGCTTATTTGAAAATGAAGAAATACAAATTATTGAACCTGAACAATTAGGCTTTAAAAAAGATGGTGCAGACTATCAAGCTATCAAAGAATTCTTATGTAAGGAATGTAAGGATGCCTATGGTTTGATTATCTCCATGGATATGTTGTTGTATGGAGGGTTAATTCCATCACGTATTCATCATCAAGATGAAGAAATCCTAATAAAGAAGTTGGAAACAATCAAAGAATTAAGAAGGAAAAATCCAAACTTAAAAATCTTTGCATTCCAATGTATCATGCGTTGCCCAAGTTATTCTAGTTCAGATGAAGAGCCTGATTATTATGAAGAATACGGAAAACAGATTCATGATTTAGGCGAAGCAGTAAACATGCATCAGGTTGGGATTTCGCAAGGACAACGTATTAGTGAATTGACCAAAGAAATTCCAGAAGAATATATCGAGGACTTCATTTCACGTAGAGAAATCAATCGTCAGATGAATATGAATGTCATCGACTTATTACAAGAAGGGTATTTAGATAGTTTGATCATTCCACAAGATGATTCCACAACATATGGATATCCTGCAATGGATCAAAAAGTAATCCGTGAAAAAATTCAAGAATTAGGATTAATTGATAGAGTATTAATCTATCCTGGTGCTGATGAAGTAGAACTTACATTATTTGCACGCATGTTAAATACGATTAAGGGTAAATGTCCAAAAGTATATGTAAAATATGCATGCGAGAAGTCTAAGCAGATTGTACCACTGTATGAAGGGTTCCCATTAGATTCTACAGTCGCTTATCATATTCTATCGGCTGGTTGTCAACAAACATTCAGTTTTGAACAAGCGGATATTATTCTGGCTCTCAGTGCTCCATCTGAAAATATGGAAGAAGCAGAGTATCAACCTTCCATTCATACAAGTTATTCGATTGACCGTAATCTAGCAGAGTTCTTACGTTTTATTAAGATGAGACTTGCAGAAGGGAAGGTTGTTTCGATTGCAGATAATGCATATGCAAATGGTGCAGATCTTTCTCTTATCCAATTATTAAATACGAATGGGTTGCTTCTAAAAGTGAGTGGATATGCAGGGTGGAATACTTCTGCAAATACTATTGGAACAGCAATTGCAGAAGCAGTAAACTACCTATATTATGGACAATCACAAAATCAAATGGATTTTATCATACAAAGATATCTTGAAGATGCAGGATATTGTGCAAAAGTTAGAACACAGGTCAAGAATAACTTACCTGCAGGTATGAACTACTTCGATGTCAAAGAAAAAGATGGTGTTGTAAGTCAAATGGTAAGTGCACAACTACAAGAATTTGCTGGACAATATTTATCTTCAATCAAATCAGAAATAAGAATCAAGGACGTAAAGATGCCATGGAAACGTATGTTTGAAGTGGATTTAGATGCAAGTTGGCAAGAAAGTGAGAAATAAGAATGGCAAGTCTATCATTGAAAAATATTAATAAGGTATATGACAATGGAGTCCATGCGGTCAAAGATTTTAATCTTGAAATTCAGGATAAAGAGTTTGTTATCTTTGTAGGACCATCTGGTTGTGGTAAGTCTACAACACTACGTATGGTAGCTGGTCTAGAGGAAATTACATCTGGTACTCTTGAAATCGACGGAAAAGTTGTTAATGATGTTGAACCTAAAGATAGAGATATTGCGATGGTCTTCCAAAGCTATGCATTATACCCACATATGACAGTTTATGAAAACATGGCATTTGGTTTAAAATTACATAAAGTCCCAAAAGATGAAATTAAAAATCTTGTTATGGAAGCTGCAAAGATTCTTGATCTAGAAAAATTATTAGATCGCAAGCCAAAGGCTTTGTCTGGTGGACAAAGACAGCGCGTTGCGATGGGTAGAGCGATTGTTAGAAATCCGAAAGTCTTCTTAATGGATGAACCTCTTTCTAATCTAGATGCGAAACTACGTGTACAGATGCGTATCGAAATCGCAAAACTACATGAAAGATTAGGTGCTACAATTATCTATGTCACACACGACCAGACAGAAGCGATGACATTAGGAACACGTATCGTTGTTATGAAGGATGGTCTTGTGCAACAAGTTGATTCTCCAAAGAATTTGTATGAAAAGCCAAACAACCTCTTCGTCGCAAGTTTCATTGGTTCTCCACAGATGAATTTCTTAGATGCAGTTGTTGTAGAAGATGGAGAGTCCATCAAACTACAAGTTGGAAAGAAAGAGCTCACCCTACCAGCACAAAGAGGAAACCTCTTACGTCAAAAGGGTTATGTTGGAAAGACAATCGTACTAGGAATTCGTCCAGAAAATGTATACGATTCAAAACTATATCAATTGGATGATTACGATAATACAATTGAAGCAGAGATTAAAGTTTATGAATTACTCGGTGCAGAAATCTTCTTGTATTTCGATGTAGAAGGAAAACAGATGATTGCAAGAGTAAATCCAAATACAGCATTAGCAAAGGGTGATACTGCAAAGTTTGCATTAGATATGAATAAGGCACATCTCTTTGATAAAGAAACAGAACAGGTAATTAGGTAATATAGCGTATGAATGATGCATACTATGAATTAGCGGTTAAAAGAAATAGACCAGAATTAAAATATGTTTTATATGTTGTGGCTGACCTGCTTGCATGTATCTTATTTTTGATAGCCGGTTTCACCAAACCGCTCTATTGGATTGGTTCAGCTATTACACTGCTATTCTTCTATGTATATTTACGATTACGTCTATATGAAGAATATGAATATATCTTAGTTAACGATGAATTAACCATCGATGCAATCTTCCACAAGGAAGCTCGCAAAGCACTTGCTAGATGCAATGTTAAGGATATTCAATCCATCAAGTTGAATGCAAATGATGAAAAGGGTATGGATTACTCTGATGGAAATCATAAAGTAGCGTTATATCTAAACAAAGGTGATGTATTCCTACTTTCACTTGATGAAAAGATGCTAACGATGTTAAAGAGATATATTAGAAACATTGAACAGTAAAAGAAAACCTTCTTTCTATTCCTAGGAAGAAGGTTTTTCTAATTAATCAATCTGATCGTAAATCTTGCGTGCATACTCACTAGGAGTAATGCCATAACTCTGTGTAAATTTACGAGAGAAGTAGTGAATAGAATTAAAACTCAACATAGACGCAATCTCCGTAATAGTGTAATCACCTTTACGAATGAGTAATCGACTCTGATTCAACTTTGCAGTATTAATATATTGTTTCGGTGGTACTTGGAGATTATTTTTAAATAAGTTCTGTAATGTACTGCGTGAGATGGCAAATCGATCACAAATTTGTTCGATGGGAAGTGGCTCTAAAATATGCTTGTGAATGTACTCGAGAATTTCTTCTACGAGACGATCTTCAAAGTGCTGGTTAACCGGTGTGATAGGCTTAGGCATCTTCTTTGCATTTGCATACATGTGGAATGAAATGAGAATCTGCTCTAAACAAGAAATCATTCCATCATACTTAAATGGATTTCCTTGATCCGATGTAGAAACAAAGCGATTGATATCATCCTGCATTTCGCGTGTACAACTGATAACGCGATTTGAAACCAAATCTGTGTGAACACCATCTGCCGCAAAGATAACTGTTAAGTAGGAACATGGATTATCAGAAGATACTTTTTGGTCATGGAATTGTCCGGGAACATATAACATGCATTCATTCATGCCAATCGTATAGGACTTACCATCTACTGTTGTATCTAAAGAGCCTTGATCAACGCAAGTTAATTCATAGTAATTATGTGTCTCTCCTAAGAAGGAGTATGCAGGGCGTTTTACAACATAATAGTAAGCAATAATTTCAGAGATACGAATCTTTGGTGAAATACTCTCGTACACAAATGGTTTTGGTAATGTGTAGGTTGTTTTTGTCGCGTGTTTTGGAATATATAAGCGATAAACAATATGTTCGCTCATTGATGTTAGGTTGAAATAAACATCAGGCTCAATACGTACACGGCGGTGTAACGCAAAACTTTCAATAGAATCTACCTCGGGAACACGGACAACACCAACCATGGCCATTCCTTCAAAAGCTTCTAAAAAAACGGCTTGATTATAAGAATACATATCGTGGATTTCTTTTGTTGAGACTGTAAACTCTTCAACAATGAAATCCTCATCTGGAATATTTTGGACAATTGTACCAAATTTAACGAAATTAGAACTAGTTGTCTTACTAATCATATTTCACCATCTCCTTACCTGTAAAATAGCATACTTTACAGATGAAAGAAATGAAAAATCAACAAAAGAATATTTTTCGTTACCGAAAAGTACACTACTTTTGAACAAAAATGTAAATATTATGTGACACTTAATGATAATATATAAACATGAGAGCGCTTTCTATATTGATGATGGCGCATATACTCAAAGAGAAAGGAGTAAGGAAATGCCAGATATTGTACTAACTAGAATTGACAATCGTCTAATTCATGGACAGGTGGCAACACAATGGTCCGGTTCAATTGGCGCTAACTTAATCTTGGTAGCAAATGATGATGTAGCTGCAAATACATTCCGTCAAGGATTGATGGATATGGCTGCACCTTCATATGCACAGACACGTTACTGGACAATTGAAAAAACTATTACAACTATCCACAAGGCTTCTCCATCACAGCACATCTTTATCGTCTGTGAGACACCTACTGACGTATTACGTTTAGTTGAAGGCGGTGTTCCAATTAAGAAGGTAAACATTGGAAACATGCATATGGCTGAAGGAAAACGTCAGGTCGCTACTAGCGTTGCTGTTGATGATGTAGATGTAGCAGCATTCAAGAAGTTACAGGAACTCGGTGTTGAGTTAGAAATCCGCAGAGTGCCGCAGGAACACGCTGAAGACATCAGCAAGCTCTTTGGGTAAAAATCATTACAGCCGTTTCACTACAGAAAATCTATTTTAAGGAGGATTGAATCAAATGGTATTACAAGCATTATTACTTGCTGTAGCAACATTCATCTTTGCAATTGACCAATTCTCACTGACTGAGCTTTTATATCGTCCTATTATCGCTTGCCCAATTATTGGCGTGATCTTAGGTGATGTAAAAACTGGCCTTGTCATCGGTGGTACATATGAACTGATGATGGTTGGTAACATGCCAGTCGGTGGAGCACAGCCACCAAACGCTGTATTAGGTTCTATTGTAGCAATGATCTTCGCTGTTAAGTCAGGATTACCTGTTGACCAGGCTTTAGGTCTAGCAGTTGTATTCTCTGTATTTGGACAGTATGTCGTTACATTTACATTTACATTTATGTCATACATCATGGCTAAGGCTGATCAGGCTGCTGAAAATGCAGATCCAGCTGGAATCACTGGTGTTAACATTCTATCAATGTGCATCTTAGGTGGTCTCTTCGCAGTTCTAGCACTTGTTGCGTTCTTCGGTGGAGATGCTGCTAGCGTAGGATTAAAGAGCTTCTCTGAAAATGCTTCATGGTTCATGGATGGCTTAGGTACTGCTGGTAGAATGATGCGTTATGTAGGTTTCGCAGTATTACTAAAGATCATGCTTGCAAACGACATGTGGGGTATCTACTTCGCAGGTTTCACAGCTGCTGCTATTCTTGGAAACATCAAGGCAACATCTGGTGCAACATTAATTCTTGTAGCATTTATCGGCTTTGCAATCGCAATGTACGACTACAATACAAATGTTAAGATCAAACAATTAACATCTAATAATAACGGAGGTGCTGGAGATGGAATCTAATTTCAATTTAGCATATAAGGACACTGCTCCTGCTAAACCACTTACAAAAGCAGTTTTAAATAAGATGGTTTGGCGTTCTCTAAACTTACAGGCTTCCTTTAACTTCGAAAGAATGCAGGCTGCTGGTTGGTTATGGGGAATCTTACCTGGTTTGGAAGCTATCCACACAAACAAGGATGACTTATCCACATCCATGACTCACAACCTTGAGTTCTTCAATACTCACCCATTCTTAGTAACATTCGTTATGGGTATCGTATTATCCATGGAACAACAGAAGGCTGATATCAACTCAATCCGTGCTGTTCGTGTAGCAGCTATGGGTCCTTTAGGTGGTATTGGTGACGCATTGTTCTGGTTTACATTAGTTCCTATCACAGCTGGTATTACAGCTAACTTAGCAATTGATGGAAACTTATTTGGACCAATCTTGTACTTCATTATCACATTTGGTGTACAGATGGCTCTTCGTTATTGGTTAATGTACTGGTCATATGACATGGGTACAAAGGCTATCGAAGTATTGACTGCTAACGCTCGTGAATTTACACACGCTGCTTCTATGCTTGGTGTATTCGTAGTTGGTGCATTGACATGCAACTATGGTGCAACATCTCTTGGTATCATGATTCCTAACGGAACAAAGATTAATGAAGCTGGGGAAACAGTTGAAAACTTTATCGATCTTCAGGGCTTATTAGATGGTATCTTACCTGCTCTTATCCCATTAGGATTAACATTAATGTGCTACACATTAATTAAGAAGAAGAACTGGTCACCAACTAAGTGCATTATGCTCTTACTCGTTATCGGTATCGTTGGATGCGTATTTGGAATTTGGGCTGGAGACTATAAGGTTCCAGAATTCTTAAGTTCATTCATCGTTTGGCATAAGTAATTAAATACGAAAGGGACACCTTATCGGTTGTCCCTTTTGTTCTAAATATAGATTATTGATTGTCTTGATTCTTTATTTCTTGTTCATATTTATCGTAATACATTTTCTGTACGTCATCACTAAGAGGAAGTTTCTCTTCTGGATTTCGCTTCTTACTATGCATCACATAACCAACGATGACTGCGATAAATATGAATAAGGCAATGAGTGTTGCGGATATAGACATAAGTATGCATTAACTCCTTATGGTTCTATTATAACAGTGTTTTTCATGATATTCTTGAAATACGGAGGTTGTTTATGGGTAATCGTTTATTGGTATTTGGTGTTTTATTGATCATCGGCATTGTACTGTACGTTGTGTGGATGTTCTTTGCACAAAGACAAGTTATGTATATGTCGTTACTACTATATCGTCAAGGTGATGCAGATCGCTATCTAGAAGAATTAGATTCATTATCCAGTCGTTTATTCTTTAATAAGAAGTTACGTACTTTAATGGCCATTGATGCAAATCTCATCAAGGGTGATAAGGAACAACTGAATAAACTCTTTGAAAGAGCAGCAGCCTATAAGCTAAGTTCTTCTGACCGTGTACTAGTATTACAGAAAGAATTATTATTCCGTATTGCACAGGAAGAAAATGAAAAAGCAGTAGAATCTTATGACGCAATTCACAAAGCATATGATAAGTTAACAGATAAGCAGAAAGAAAAGTATACTGAAATCATAAAAGAAGTTGAATATCCATACACAATTCATGTTATGCGTGATGGTAAGTATGCTTCAGAATTAATGGAACGTGGAGATACAATTACAGATCCAGTGCCTGCTGGTGTATGTTATCTTAGAGCTGCACAATCCTATTGCTTAAAGGATGATCAAGATCGTGCAGAGCGTGCACTTAATCATGCGGCCAAGAAGTTGAAGGATACAACGTATTTCCAGGAAATACAAAAGTTGATTCAAACAAAGAATTATAAGGGTATATTAAAGTATAAAATTTAATATGTGATATGATAATGAGCATGACAAAATTGGGGTCATGCTCATTCTTTATAAGAAAGAAGGTGGAATTTTGAAAAAGGTTATGTCAATACTACTAGTAATGTGTCTTTCTGGCTGCACAGTACTAGACTTCTTTGCACACAATAAAAACAACCATTTAATGAATTCCACACAAGATCATAATAAAACTACTACTGATTCAAAAAGTGAAATTGGAACTGTGAATCAGGATAATATCGATCAGAAACTCTATTTATATTATTACGAGCAACTGACACAAACACAAAAAGAAGCATATTTAGAGTTATATAAAGCACTGCAGAATCAGAGTGCAATATATGAACTAAAAACACCGATAAGTATAAAAGATTTTAATATAGCTTTTTATGCATTTGAATATGATTTTCCAGAAGCTTTCTGGATGTGGAATTATCGGTATCTCTCAAATGATGAAGATAAAATTACACGGTTGCAGTTTAATGTGCCATCTGATTTATCCACAACAATGGCACAGGTTGATCAAGTTGTAGATAAGGTTGTAAATGATGTAAAGGGTGCTAGTGACTATGAAAAGATTAAGTACTTTTATGAATGGATTATTAACTGGACCGTATATCAAAGAAATCAATGTGAACAAGATATAACAGGTGTATTCCTTTTAAGACAAAGTGTATGTGGAGGATATTCGAAGGCTTTTCAATATCTTTGTAAAAAAGCTGGGATTAAATGTACATATGTACTTGGCATGACAGATCAACTGCATGCATGGAACTTAGTTGAACTCGATGGTAAGTATTACTGGGTAGATGCTACTTGGGGTGATTCGTTTGATAGTGAAGGAAATACAGTTTTAAACTATCATTACTTTATGGTGCCAGATCAAATTCTATTCCGTACACATCTTTCTTTAAATGGCAAAGTACCTGTAGGTACATTGAATGAAGTTGATGTCTTTAAGTTTCCAAAATGTACAGATAACTCTTTATCCTATTACGCTCAAACTGGAGCGTATTTTGAGACATATGACTATGATGCCATCAAAAAATACATTTTAAAGAAAATAAACGAAGATCCATACCAATATATTGAATTTCAGATTGGAGACATAAAATCTTATAAACAGGCTTTACAGCTATTGTTTACACAAGAATCTAATCAAATTAATCGTATTTTTTAAAGGACTACTTTGGGTCTGATTATAAATGTAATTACTATCAGATAGATACAGTAGGTGTGATTGGCATACAGGTATATCAATAAAAATTAAACATATCTTAAACAATAAATTTTAATATATGGTATTATATAAATGTAACTGAACGGCGGTCAGTTTTTGGTTATGAAGGTAGGTGGAATGATGAAAAAGATTATATCTATATTATTGGCATTATGTTTATCTGGTTGTACAGTATTAGACTTCATAGATGCATATAATGAAAACCAAACAAATGATACATATAATAGTGAGAATAACTATAACTACAAGAACAAGGAAACAAATACTACTGAAGAGAATCAGAATCAAACAAAAAATGGTTTCACTGTAAAAAATTCAAATGAATCAAAGGATAAGAATGAAACAAATAATAACCAAACAAAAAATGGTTTTCAACTTACTGAAAAGGAAAATAAGCAATTAAAATCCTTATACTTATTCTATTATGACCAGTTATCATCTACTCAGAAGGCAGTTTACGAAGACTTGTATGCTTTCCTTCAGAAGCCTAGTTCAATGTACTATTTAAAAAAACCTGCAAAAACGCAAGATTTCTTTATAGCAATGACTGCATTTATGTATGATTTTCCAGAAGCATACTGGCTGCAAGGTTATCGCTATTACTCAGATAGTCAGAAAAGAGTCACAAGTATAACTGTTTCTATACCAGAAGATTTGGAAACAAAGATGGCACAAGTAGATGCTATTGCAAATAATGTTGTAGCAGCAGTCGCAAATGAAAATACTTATAACAAATTAAAGTATTTCTATGAGTGGATTATCAACTGGACAATATATCAAAGCAATGAGTGCGATCAAGACTTTACAAGTGTATTCCTCTTAAAGCAGAGTGTATGTGCTGGATATTCTAGAACATTCCAGTATTTATGTAAGAAAGCTGGTATTAAATGTACATATGTTCCTGGAGATACTGACGAACCACATGCATGGAATTTAGTAGAGTTAAATGGTAAATACTATTGGGTCGATGTAACTTGGGGAGATCCAATATATGATGATGGCACACAAACATTAAACTACCATTACTTTATGACAACGGATGAAGTATTATTCCGTACACACTATACTCTAGATGGTACAGTACTATTAAGTAGTACTGATAAGATCGATGTATTTAAATTCCCACAATGTACAGATAACTCATTATCCTACTATGTCCAGACAGGATCATATTTCCCAACATACGATTATTACGGAATTAGGAATTATGTATTACAGAAGTTAAATGAGAATCCATACCAATATTTTGAATTCCAGATTGGTGATATAGCATCTTACCAACAAGCATTAGATTATTTGTTCTCAGACAACTATCTATACATGACAGGTATTCTACAAGAATATTTTGGATATGGATTTAGATACTATTATTACTATTGGAATGATACAGGAATAATAGGTATCCAAGTATATTAATCACAATTAGTGTGAAATGTATTACGCTAAAACGAGGAGAATTATGAAAAAGTTTATTTCTATACTATTGGTGTTTTGTTTATCCGGTTGTACGGTACTAGATTTCGTAGCAGAGGATACTCAAAAACAGACAGATAATTTATACAATCATGATTACAAAGAAACAGATACAACTACAAAAAACCAGACAACAAAAGATGGCTTCACAGTAAAAAATTCAGACAACAACAGCAATAAAAATCAGACGAAGAATGGTTTTTCATTAGTTGATAATAGCAAGAAAGAATTACAATCGTTATATTTGTTTTATTACGAACAGTTAACACCTCTTCAGAAAACAGTTTATGAAGATTTATATGCTTTCATGAAGAAGCCTGCTTCAATTTATGAGTTGAAGAAACCGGTGAACTTAGAAGATCTTTCACCAGCGCTGTATGCATTCATGTATGACTTCCCGGAATCTTATTGGATGTGGAATTATCGTTATCGCATAGGCAATAATGGTAAAGTGACAGAACTCGAATTCATTGTTCCAGAAGATTTAGACTCCAAGTGGGCACAGGTTGACGCAATCGCAAATAATGTTGTGGCGGCTGTCGCAAATGAAAGTGACTATAATAAACTGAAATACTTCTATGATTGGATTATCAACTGGACAGAATACCAAGAGAATGAATGCGACCAAGACTACACAAGTGTATTCCTCTTAAAGAAGAGTATCTGTGCGGGATATGCGAGAGCCTTCCAGTACTTATGTAAGAAGGCTGGGTTAAAGTGTACAACAGTTCGTGGACAAACAAATGAACCACATGCATGGAATCTTGTTGAATTGAATGGTCAGTATTATTGGATCGATGTAACTTGGGGAGATCCAGTGAATGATGATGGAAGTCAAACATTAGTCTACTATTACTTCATGGTGACAGATGAACTATTATTCCGTACTCATATTTCTCTAAATGGGCAAGTTCCGGTAGGGTCTTACGATAAGATTGACGTATTTAAATTCCCACAATGTACAGATAATTCGTTATCTTACTACGTTCAAAATGGTGCATATTTCCCAACATATGACTACTACGCAATTAGAAACTATGTACTACAGAAGTTATATGAAAATCCATACCAAGAGATTTCATTCCAGATTGGTGATCAAGCATCTTTCCAATATGCTGTTGAGGAACTATTAAAGAACAATCGTTATATTACAAATATCTTTAGTGAATATTTCCCTGGAAGATATTACTATAATGCAATTACCAAAGATGATGCTGGTGTCATCACGGTACAAATCGTTTCATAAAAATAAGCTGTGTAATATCTTGATGAATAGCATCAAGACTACACAGCTTTTTCTATGGAAAAGGCTTAGGGTATGACCCCTAAGCCTAATTAGAATATAATCTCTTCTTGGTGAGAACCGTACATATACTCATCAATAGTATATATGACACGGTCTTTTACAAGAGATACAGGATCGTTATTGAGTTTACCTTCACGAACCTTCGTATATGCGATTGGCATGAATTGGCTTAATAAACCAAGAGGTACCCCATCCTTGAAGTTATCGAATAATACTTTTTGTGCTGCAACAACTTCTTTGACAGGCATGTAGTAACGTGAACGATCACTGAAGGAGAATTTACGCTTATATGCAATCTCCTCAGGAGTGCCATGATAATGCTTAATGTAGTATTTTGGATTATTGACCATGGCTTCATCAAGTACTTCAATGAAGTGACTTTGTTTTTCTGGATGATCTTTCAATAGTTCCTTTTCAGCATATGCTAAAGCAAATAACGCTTCGCGCATCATATATGTAAGACCAGGACCAACTTTCAAGATGCCAACGCCATCTTCTACAAGCTCACGAAGACTAATTTTAGTTTGGTAGTCAGTAGAGTGACCTTCAAATACAAGATTATTATATTCTTTGATTGATGCCATCAGATTAGCTGCTTTAGTGCGATCGTATGGTGTGCAGCCAGCATCCTTTTCTTCAACGCCTGGCTGTACGACAACGCCGATAACATGTTTCCAAGCTTCATCCAACTGATGATCGTGGAATGCTTTCTCAAATGTTGCAACAGTCTGCTTAAAGTCGGAAACTTTTGTGACTTGTAGACCGGTTTCTACTGCATCTTGTGAACCGCCTGGAATAGGTACTTCAGAACCAACGATGTAAACAGGGTGTAACGCGTTTGGATTTTCTTTAAGTAGCTGTTGGAATGCTTCTTCCGCAACAACAGCAAGCTCAGCACCACGTCTAGCAATAATTTCATCGCTTAAGCGAATGTTTGGATCGTCACTTGCAACTTTCATTGATGTATCGATATGAATCTTTGTAAAGCCAGCAAGTACAAACTGACGAATGAGTTCAGAGGCTTCTTGCATAGCCTTTTCTTCTTCATATTGTACAAATGTTAGTGGACCTAGGTGATCCCCACCTAAAATGATGCGGTCCATATCTAAACCTTCGATTGCTGCTAATTCTTCAACAAACTTCATGAAATCTTTTGGTTTCATGCCTGTATAGCCACCGTACTGATCGACCTGATTGGCAGTAGCTTCAATTAGAAGTACAGAGTTTGTTTCTTTAGCACGTTGCATACATGCACGTAATACCAATTCATTTGCAGTGCAAGCGGAATAGATGCCGACAGCTTTGCCTTGTTTTTGCAAACGAACAATATGTTTTAATGGATGTTCTCTCATAATAAAATCCTCCTAATAAAATTATACAGCAGGGTATATGAATTAATTGTTAATGAATTTGCATTTTTAGAGGATATAATAGATATGTCAGTACAAAAATACAAATGAACTAGTTCTGATATTGGAGAAACTATGATAAAAGTATTTACACGGGAAGGCACAAAGCATGTTAACCAAGATATCTATGGTTGGCAAGGAAACACGATGTGGGTTATTGATGGCGCAACACCTCTTTTTGGTGATGATTTGCTCGGTGGTAATGATGTACAAAAAACAATGCAGAAGATATCAGATGCACTAAAAAGACATGTTGATGATACGCAATCATTGGCAAGTATGTTATATCATGCATGCAAAGATGTTGAATCAGAATATCGTCATACAATTTCTGGTTATGATTTGATTGAGAAATACAAATTGCCTACTTTTGCAATTACAATTGTTAGGGTAAATAATATGAATATTGAATGGTATGGGTTAGGTGATTGTGAGATATACATGCATGGTAAAGTATATCGTGATGAATCTTTTGATAGAGTCAATAAGAGAAATCAGAAAGAAGTATCAGATAAATTTGCGTTGCATCGTGAGACTAGAATGCTATTGAATGATGAAAATCATCCAGAAGGATATTGGATTGGCTCTCTAGATGGTGTGGGATGTATGCATGGTAAGCAAGGAAGTCTTGCTAGAGAAGGCATAGAAAATATCTATCTTTATAGCGATGGAATGGCTACAGTATTACAAGATAAATCTATTTTATTAAGTGGTATTGATGTAAATGATTCTTCATTTGAACAATATATTCAGAAACATCGTCATTTAACAACAGACGATATTACGATTCTTCAAATACAGTTGAAAGGAGAATAAGATGATCAAGGGAATATTATTCGATTTTGATGGTACGCTTAGCAATCGAGTTGAATCGGCTTATTTTATGTATCGTTGGATGGTACATGAGATGTTACCGGAAATGGATGTACATGATATTGAGTTTGAAAGAATTGTGCAACGCTGTATGTTATGGGATGAATACGGGACAATCAACAAGACCCATGTGTTAGAAATGTTGAAGAAACATTATGTACCAGATTTAGATGTAGAGACATGGAAAGATAAATGGTACGCAACGTTCCATGAATTCCAGGTGGAGATGCCACACTCCTATGAAGTGCTTAGAGAATTAAAAGAGAAGTATAAAATTGGGATTATTACCAATGGTAATGAGAATTTGCAGGCTATAAAGATTGATTATCTAGATATGCGCAAGTATTTTGATACGGTTGTCATTAGTGGATCATTTGGTGTACATAAGCCAGATGTGTCAATTTATCAGAAAGCTGCCAATGATCTAGGACTAAAATGTGAAGAGATTGCCTTTATAGGTGATACATTTGCGACAGATATCGTAGGAGCAGTAAGAGCTGGTATGCTACCGATTTGGTATTGTTATGAACATCGTGGTGTCTCTCTATATGATGTAAAACAAGTAAGTAACTATGATGAAATTCGTGATATGTTTCTTGTTAATACGAATTGGAATCAGTAAATCATACGGAAATACATAGTCAATAGACCCTGAATACAGGGTCTTTTTCTAACAATATAATATATATAAATATAAAATTAACTCGGATAACATGCTGAAATAAAAATGAAATGAGAAGGCTTTCACATGGGAAGAGATATATTTTTATTGAAAAACGGTCAAAAAATACATAGAAATAAAAAGAGTAAAAATATCAAAAAAAGTGATTGCAAAAGGGTTTTAGTAGTGTTACTATATTGAAGCACTCGTGTAGATGTGGAAGATTGCTGGCACGCCGATGTGCGTTGTCACAGTATGGTGTGATAACCAGGGAACTTCCACGGAGCGATCCGCTACAAGATGGCGGAGTGAATATAAGGAGGAAAAATTCATGGCAAAGAACTCAGTAAGAATTCGTCTGAAGGCTTACGAGAACAGAAGCTTAGACGCTGCTAGCGAAAAAATCGTTAAGACAGCTACAAGCCACGGCGCAAAGAAGATCGTCGGACCTGTTCCGCTGCCTACTGAGCGTGAAGTTATTACAGTACTTCGCGCTGTCCACAAGTACAAGGATGCTCGTGAGCAATTCGAAATCCGTACACACAAGAGATTGATCGAAATTATCGGCCCATCCGCAGAAACAATCGATGCATTAAGCAGATTGGATTTGCCTTCTGGAGTTGATATCGAAATCAAGTTGTAGAAAGGAACAGAGGTAAATACAAATGAAGGGTATTTTAGGACGTAAGCTTGGTATGACCCAGGTATTCACGATCGAAGGAACTCTGATTCCTGTAACAGTGATCGATGTAAAACCGAACGTTGTACTACAAAAGAAAACAAAGGAAGTTGATGGCTACGAAGCAGTTCAGTTAGGTTATGAGGATGTTAAGGAACATCGTTCCAACAAGCCTGCTATCGGACATGCTAAGAAAGCTAATACAGCTCCTAAGCATTACATCAAGGAACTCAGAGCTGATGAGATGATGAACCTTGAAGTAGGTGCTGAAGTTAAGGCTGACTTGTTCAAGGCTGGTGACGTTGTAGACGTACAGGGAACAAGTAAGGGTAAGGGTTACAGCGGAACTATCGTTCGTAACAACGCTTCCCGTGGACCAATGTCACATGGTTCAGGCCACCACAGACATATCGGTTCTCTTGCAACTAATGGTCGTAACAACGGCGTAGTTAACAAGGGTACAGTAATGCCTGGTCAAGAAGGTGTTTACACAACAACTAATCAGAACTTAACAATCGTTAAGGTTGACGCTGAAGAAGGATACATCCTTGTTAAGGGTAATGTTCCAGGACCACGTAAGGGATTGGTTGTTATTAAGACAACAGTTAAGCCAGTTAAGGAAGTTTCAGTTCCTGAATTAATTTCTTATGAAGGTGTTACTGTTGCAGAGGAACTAGAAAAGGTTTCTGAAACAATCGAAGCTGAATTAGCTGCTACAGCAGTTACTGAAGCTGAAGGAAAGTAGAGGATTTGATCAATGGCTAAAATTGATGTATTCAATCAGGAAGCTAAGGCTGTTAAGTCCATCGAGCTATCTGATGCTGTATTTGGCATCGAACCAAATCAGCAAGCAATGTATGATGCGATCCTCGTCTACCAAGCAGGTTTAAGACAGGGAACACACGCAACATTAACTAGAGCTGAAGTATCTGGAACAGGTAAGAAGCCATTCCGTCAAAAGGGTACTGGTCGTGCTCGTCAGGGTTCTACACGCTCTACACAGTGGAGACACGGTGGTATTGCATTCGGACCACAACCACGTAAGTATGATTTCAAGCTAAACCGTAAGGTTCGTCAGTTAGCTTTACGTTCTGCGTTGAGTGAAAAGCTTCAGGAAAGTTCATTAACTGTTCTTGAGAACTTATCATTCGATGAGATCAAGACAAAGAAGGCTGTAGCTTTAATGAATGCTTTCGGTTTCGACCGCAAGACATTATTCGTGGCTGAGGCTGATGAGGACTTCGACAATGCATACGTTTCAATGAGAAACATTCCAAATGCATTAGTTGTAACAGTGTCAAGCTTAAACGTTTACGACATTGTAAATGCTGATAAGGTAGTCTTCACAGAAAAGGCTGCTGAAAAGGCTGGGGAGGTATTTGCATAATGAGCGCACGTGACATTATTGTTAGACCACTCGTAACAGAAAAGACAATGAAGCTTCAAGATAGCTTCAATAAGGTAACATTTGAAGTTGCTAAGAATGCAAACAAAGTTTCTGTTGCTCAGGCAATCAAGGAAATCTACAACATTAAAGTAGAAGGCGTT
The DNA here is from genome assembly GCA_015256455.1 of Solobacterium sp. GTDB lineage: Bacteria > Bacillota_I > Bacilli_A > Erysipelotrichales > Erysipelotrichaceae > Bulleidia. The sequence goes on from JABZMB010000005.1 coordinate 30,115, forward strand.
AACATCGTTAACGTTCATCCTAAGAAGAAGAGAATGGGCCGCTACGAAGGTACAACATCTGCTTATAAGAAGGCAATTGTTACATTACCTGAGGGTGCTTCAATCGATATCTTCAATAGCGAGAAATAAGAGAATTAACTATCGGAGGAATTCGCTATCTCCGGAAAATTGCGAAAGGAAAGTAAAAGAAAATGGCAATCGTAAAATACAAGCCTACCAGTGCCGGACGTAGAAATATGTCCACTCTGAGTAATGACCGTATTACAAAGTCAACTCCAGAGAAGAGCCTGCTTGCTCCACTAAACAAGAAAGGTGGACGCAACAACACAGGACGCATTACTACTCGTCATCAGGGTGGAGGCGTTAAGCAAAAGTATAGAATTATTGACTTTAGAAGAAATAAGGATAACGTTCCTGCTAAAGTTGCTGGAATCGAATACGATCCAAACAGAAATGCAAACATCGCATTATTACACTATTTAGATGGTGAAAAGCGTTATATCATCTGCCCAGCTGACTTACATGTTGGTGACACAGTTATCTCTGGTGAAGCAGTGGATATCAAGATTGGTAACGCAATGGAATTGAAGAACATTCCTGATGGAACAGTAGTTCACAACATTGAACTTACAGCTGGTAAGGGTGGACAGATGGCACGTGCTGCTGGATGTTCTGCTCAGATCCTTGGTTCTGAAGGAAACTTCGTAACTCTCCGTTTATCATCTGGTGAAGTTCGCCGTGTACATAGCAACTGCCGTGCAACAGTCGGTTCAGTTGGTAACGGTGATTATAACTTAATCAACTTAGGTAAAGCTGGCCGTTCTAGATGGATGGGCATCCGTCCTACAGTACGTGGTTCTGCAATGAACCCAGTTGATCACCCACACGGTGGTGGTGAAGGTAGAGCGCCAGTTGGACGTAAGTCACCTATGACACCATGGGGCAAGAAGGCTATGGGTGTTAAGACTCGTAAGCCAAAGAATAAGAGTAACCAGTACATCGTCAGAAGACGTAATGGAAAATAGTTGAAAGGAGAACATAAAAAATGTCCAGAAGTTTGAAAAAAGGCCCATTCTGTGATGCTAGCTTATTAAAGAAGGTTGAAGCACAGAATGAAGCACATAAGAATGAAGTAATTAAGACATGGTCTCGCCGTTCAACGATTTTCCCTAGCTTCGTTGAGCACACATTCGCTGTTCATAACGGTAAGGAACACGTTCCAGTTTATGTGACAGAAGACATGGTTGGACACAAGCTTGGTGAATTCGTGCCAACACGTAAGTTCGGCGGTCATGGCGACGACAAGAAGGCGTAAGGAGGAAAAATAACATGGATGTAAGAGCAACAGCAAAGACAGTTCGTTTCACTCCTCGTAAAGTTCGTCTTGTCTTAGACATGGTACGTGGAAGAAGCGTTGAAGAAGCATTGGCAATCTTAAAGTTCACTCCTAACCACGCAGCTACAGCAGTAGCTAAGGTTGTAAAGAGTGCAGTAGCCAACGCAACAAATAACAATCAATTAAATGCAGAAAACCTATATATCAAGGCTTGCTATGCAAATGAAGGTGTAGTCCTTAAGCGTTTCATGCCTAGAGCTAAGGGTAATGCAGCACAGATTTTAAAGAGAACAAGCCACATCACAGTTGTGGTTTCAGATGAGAAGTAAGGGAGGAAGGTCAGAACATGGGACAGAAAGTTAGCCCAATCGGCATGCGCGTCGGCGTAATCCGTGACTGGGATTCTAGATGGTACGCAAATAAAGCTGATTTCGGAGATCTTCTGAACGAAGATGTCAAGGTTCGTAATTTCTTAGAAAAGGAATTAAAGGACGCATATATCTCTCGCGTAGAGATTGAACGTACAGGCAAGAAGGACGTTAAGGTTATCGTTCGTTGTGCTCGTCCAGGTGCTATGCTTGGAAAAGATGGCGACAAGGATAAGATGGAAGTTCTTAAGAAGAAGTTATCTAAGTTAACAGGTGGCAAGAACGTTAAGGTTGACGTAATTGCTGTAGCAAATCCTGACTTAGATGCTCGTCTTGTTGCACGTCGTATCTGTGAACAGTTGGAAGCACGTCAGTCCTTCCGTATTGCACAGAAGAAGGCAATCCAACAGACAATGCGCTCTGGTGCTAAGGGTATCAAGACATTGGCTAAGGGTCGTTTAGGCGGTGCAGAAATCGCTCGTCAGGAAGGTTATGCAAGAGGTGTTGTTCCTCTTCATACACTCAGAAGTGATATTGACTACGCTGCCGAAGAAGCAACTACAACTTATGGTAAGTTAGGCGTTAAGGTTTGGATCTGCCGTGGTGAAGTTCTTCCAGGACAAATGGTTAAGGAACCAGAAGCTCCTAACCGTCCAGCAAGAAATGACCGCAGAAACAATAACAGACGTGGTGGCCGTAATGACAGAAAGCCAACAGGCAATCGCGCTGCACGTCCTGCTCAAGTAGAAGCTGCTCCTGTAGCAGAAGAAGCTAAAGGAGGTCAAGAATAAATATGTTAATGCCAAATAGAACAAAATACAGAAGACCTCACCGTTTAAGCTATGAAGGAAAGTCAAAGGCTGGCACAAAGTTAGCATTTGGTGAATTCGGATTAGTAGCTGACGAAGGTGCTTATGTAAGCAGTAACCAGTTGGAAGCTGCACGTATCGCTATGACACGTTATATGAACCGTGGTGGTAAGGTTTGGATTAAGGTATTCCCACAACTTGCAAAGACAAAGAAGCCTTTGGAAGTACGTATGGGTTCCGGTAAAGGTTCACCAGACCATTGGGTAGCAGTAGTTCAAAAGGGAAGAATCCTATTTGAAATTGCTGGTGTAAGCGAAGAAGTTGCTCGTGAGGCATTACGTCTTGCAGCAAACAAGCTCTGTGTAAAGACACGCTTTACAAAGAAGACAGCAGAGGAGGCTAAATAAACATCATGAATGTGAAGGAAATCAGAGATCTAAGTAATGAAGAACTCGAGAAGGAAGTCACATCTTTGAAGGAAGAACTGTATACTCTGCGCTTTGCACAGGCTACAGGAAACCTCGAGAATCCTGCTCGAATGAGAGATATCAAGAAGACTATCGCTCGTATTAAGACAGTATTAACAGAACGCGCTAGTGCGCAGGCTAAATAAAGGAGGGGCTAAAAATGGAAGAAAGAAATAGACGTAAAGTCCTTCGCGGAACAGTTATTTCCGATAAGATGGACAAGACAATTGTCGTTGAAATCGCTACTACAAAGAGCCATCCTTTATATGGCAGACGTGTTAAGTATTCCAATACTTTCAAGGCTCATGACGAGAACAACGAAGCACGTATTGGTGACGTTGTAGAAGTAATGGAAACAAGACCATTAAGTAAGGACAAGCATTTCCGCTTAGTGAAGATTGTTGAAAAAGCAGTAATTCTTTAAGGCACAGGAGGAGAAAATATGATTCAGAATGAAAGCAGATTAAACGTTGCTGACAACACCGGTGCCAAAGAAGTATTGGTTATCAGATGTTTAGGCGGCAGTAAGCGCAAGCGCGCTAACATCGGCGATATCGTTGTATGTGCAGTTAAGAAAGCTTCACCTAACGGATCCGTTAAGGAAGGTCAGGTTGTTAAGTGTGTAATCGCTCGTACAGTTTACGGTATCAGTCGCGAAAACGGCAGTTACATTAAGTTTGACGACAATGCGGCTGTCATCATCAAGGATGACAACACACCGGTCGGAACACGTATCTTCGGTCCGGTTGCTAAGGAACTCCGTGATAAGGGATTCATGAAGATTGTTTCCCTTGCACCGGAAGTGTTATAAGGGAGGCCGAATCGATGAAAATCAAGACAGGCGATACAGTCAAGGTAATCAGCGGTCACTACAAGGGAACAGTTGCTGAAGTTAAGGCAGTTAATCCAAAGACAAACAAGGTTATCGTTGAAGGCGTTAACGTTGTTAAGAAGACTTTGAAGCCAACTCAGCAGAACCCAGAGGGTGGCGTTGTTGAAAAGGAAGCAGCTATTGATGCTTCTAATGTAATGCTCTATGACAAGAAGGCAAAGGCAGCTAGCCGTGTATCTATCAAGGTAGATGACAAGGGTAAGAAGGTTCGCGTTTACAAGAAGTCCGGAGCAGAAGTTAAAGGAGGCAAGAAATAATGAACCGTTTATTAGAAAAGTACACGGAAACAGTTAAGCCTTCCTTAATGAAGGAATTCAACTATACAAGTACAATGCAAGCACCAAAGATCGTTAAGGTTGTTATCAACATGGGTGTTGGTGATGCAATTGCTAATTCAAAACTTCTCGACGAAGCTGTTGAAGAATTAACATTAATCGCTGGTCAAAAGCCAGTAATCACAAAGGCTAAGAAGTCCATTGCGAACTTCAAGCTTCGTGAAGATATGCCTATCGGATGTAAGGTTACATTACGTGGTGAAAGAATGTATGAATTCTTAGATAAGTTATTCAACATCTCTCTTCCACGTGTACGTGACTTCCGTGGTGTAAGTGCTACAGCATTTGATGGCCGTGGTAACTACACATTAGGTGTTAAGGAACAGTTAATCTTCCCTGAAATCAACTTCGATAAGGTTAACAAGGTTCGTGGTATGGATATCGTTATCGTAACAACTGCGCAATCTAATCAAGAAGCATATGCATTGCTCAAGGGAATGGGCATGCCATTTGCTAAGTAGAAAGAGGAGAGCTGAGAATGGCAAAAACAAGTTTAAAAGTTAAGCAGTCACGTCCTGCTAAGTTCTCCACACGCGAGTACACACGTTGCGAGAGATGTGGACGTCCACATTCAGTATTAAGAAAGTACAAACTATGCCGTATCTGCTTCCGTGAATTGGCTTATAAGGGCCAGATTCCTGGAGTTAAGAAGGCAAGCTGGTAAGGAGGTAGCACGAGATGAATATGACAGATCCTATTGCTGACATGCTTACAAGAATCCGTAATGGAGTTCAAGCACGCATGACAACAGTTGACGTAGCTCCAGCTTCAAAGGTTAAGGTTGAAATTGCTAAGATCTTAAAGAGCGAAGGTTACATTGACAACTACGCTGTAACAGGCGAAGGAATTGAAAAGAAGATCGTTGTTACTCTCAAAGATGGTCGCGTAATCAGCGGCATCAAGAGAATATCTAAGCCAGGTCTTCGCGTTTATGCTAAGGGTGATGAAATTCCTAAGGTATTAAACGGATTAGGCATTGCTATCATTTCCACATCAAATGGAATGATGACAGACAAACAAGCACGCAAATTACACATCGGCGGCGAAGTTATCGCTTACGTGTGGTAATTAGAGAAAGGAAATAAAAAATGTCACGTATCGGAAATAAAGCGATTACCGTTCCTGCTGGCGTAGAAATTACTGTCGGTGCAGGTAATGAGGTGACTGTAAAAGGCCCTAAGGGAACACTGACTAAGAAGTTCTCTCCATTGATGGAGATCAGTGTGGACGAAGGTATCGCTACAGTTAAGCGTCCAAATGAAGAGAAACATACAAAGCAGTTACATGGTACAACTCGTGCCTTGCTAGCTTCCATGGTTGAAGGTGTTCACACAGGCTTTGTTAAGAAGATGAAGATTGTAGGTATTGGTTACCGTGCAGCTTTATCAGGTAATAAACTAACTCTTAATGTTGGTTTCTCACACCCAGTAGAATTTGAAGTACCATCAGATGTTAAGGTTGAAGTACCAGATGCTGCATCCATTAACGTAAGTGGTATTGACAAGCAGATTGTTGGTCAGTTCGCAGCAGTAGTTAGAGCTACTAAGAAGCCAGAACCATACGGTGGAAAGGGTATTCGTTATGTTGACGAAGTTGTTCGCCGTAAGGAAGGTAAGACTGCAGCTGCCAAGAAGTAAGGGAAAGGAGAGACTAAGTAATGATTAAATTAGCAAATAAAAATGCAGAACGTATTCGTCGTCATAAGCGTGTACGTAACGTCGTAAACGGTACTCCTGAGTGCCCAAGACTAAATGTATTCCGTTCCAATGCAAACATCTATGCACAGGTAATTGATGATACAACAGGTACAACTTTATGTGCTGTAAGTTCTCTTGAATTAAAGCTTGAGAATGGTGGAAACATCGAAGCAGCTAAGAAGGTTGGCGCAGCTATCGCTAACAAGTGCAAAGAAGCTAAGATCGAAGCAGTACGTTTCGACCGTGGCGGTTATGTATATCACGGAAGAGTCCAGGCTTTAGCTGATGCAGCTAGAGAAGCTGGCTTGAAGTTCTAAGGAAGGAGAGTACGAAATGCAGAACGATAAGAAGAGTTTCAAGAAACGCGAACCAAAAGAGTTCGAAGAAGTAGTAGTCTCCATTAACCGTGTCAGCAAGACTGTAAAGGGTGGACGTAGAATGCGCTTTGCAGCACTAGTTGTTGTTGGTGATAAGAAGGGTAGAATCGGATTCGGTATGGGTAAAGCAGCTGAAGTTCCAGATGCTATCAAGAAGGCTACAGAAGCAGCTACAAAGAATGTATTCAGCGTTAACCTCGTTGATAACTACCGTACAGTTCCACATGCAATTAAGGGTAAGCACAGTTCAACAACTGTATTCTTAGCTCCAGCTGCACCTGGTACTGGTGTTATCGCCGGTGGTGAAGTACGTTCCGTATTAGAGCTTGCTGGTGTATCTGATGTCCTTTCTAAGGTTATCGGTTCACGTACACCTGTCAATGTTGTTTACGCAACATTAGAAGCATTAAAGGGTATGCGTACAGTAGATGAAATTGCTAAGACTCGCGATAAGAAAGTCGCTGAGATTCGATAAGGAGGGTCCTGATGAAACTAAATGAATTAACATATACAGAAGGTTCCCGCTCTAACAGAAAGAGAATCGGTCGTGGCCAAGGTTCCGGTACAGGTAAGACTTCCGGAAAGGGTAACAAAGGCCAGAACGCTCGTAGCGGCGGTGGTGTTGCGATTGGATTTGAAGGTGGACAGACACCATTCTTCAAGAGAATGCCTAAGAGAGGTTTCACAAACTATACTCGCAAGGAGTATGCAATTGTTAACGTTGAGGACTTAAACAAGTTCGAAGATGGCGTAACAGTTGATTACGAAGCTCTTAAGGCTGCAGGCCTTGTTAAGAAGCACCTCGATGGTGTTAAGGTACTTGGTTGCGGTAAGCTTGAGAAGAAACTCACTGTTAAGGCTGAGAAGTTCTCAAAGACAGCACAGAGTGCTATTGAAGCAGCAGGCGGAAAAGTAGAGGTTCTCTAATATGATGCATACGTTCGTCAGCTTGTTTAAGAATAAGGAAACTCGCAATAGAATATTCTTTACTTTAGCAATGCTGCTGATCTATCGCGTCGGAGCTGCTCTACCTGTTCCGGGTGTTAACACGGAAACGCTAGCTCAATCACTTGCAAATAACTCACTACTCAGCATTATGAATATGCTGGGTGGTGGTGCACTTGAAAGATTATCCATCTTTGCGATGGGTGTCACACCATATATCACAGCAAGTATCATCATTCAGTTGTTATCCATGGATGTTATTCCGTCATTAACGGAACTGACAAAATCTGGACAGACAGGTCGAATGAAAATTGAACGAATTACTAGATACCTAGGAGTTGTATTGGCATTTGTTCAAGCATATTCCTTGGTATATGGATTCGATAAGCAGTATAGAGTCCTGACAAATGCAAATCTTTCAGGTTACTTATATACTGCTACCGTCATGACTGCGGGATCCATGTTCCTCATCTGGATTGGTGACCGTATTTCAATGAAGGGTATCGGTAATGGTTTATCCATTATCATCTTCGCGGGTATTGTTTCTAATATGCCAGCAGCGTTCATGCAGGTATATCAGATTCTTGCTGGTGGAACAACACAAGGTGAACTATTCAATGGAATTCTACAGTTCGCATTGTATTGCGTCCTATATCTAGCGGTTGTTGTATTCGTAGTTATTATGGAGACAGCAGTACGTAAGATTCCTATCCAGTACACAAACAGTTCCGCAGCACGTAGTGGTAGCGATATTACATTCTTACCACTCAAAATTAATAGTGCATCCGTAATTCCTGTCATTTTTGCACAGAGTATTATGATGGCTCCACAGATCGTAATTAGTTTTATTAATACTGACCTGTATAATAAACTAAACCAGTGGCTCTCATTGAGTACACCAACCGGTCTTGGACTCTATGCAGTATTAACAATCCTGTTCACATTCTTCTATACTGACTTGCAGGTAGATCCAGAAAAGGTTGCCGAAAACCTTGGTAAGTCTGGTGCTTATATTCCTGGTATTCGTCCAGGTAATGAGACAAAGACATATCTGCATAAGGTATTGAACCGAATTACAGTACTTGGCGCAATTGGATTGACACTAATTGCTGTAGTTCCTTATTTACTAACCATGTTTACTCCACTATCCCAAGCAACTGCTGTAGGTGGAACTGGTATCATCATTGTTGTCGGTGTCGCAATGGAAACTGTTAAACAATTGAAGGGTCAGTTAACACAGAAGTCATACAAGGGATTCTTGAGATAAGTTTGGAAAGAGGCAATAAGATATGAATATTCTGATCATGGGTCCTGCTGGAGCAGGAAAAGGCACAATGTCTGACCTAATCCTAAAGGAATACAATATCGCACACATCTCTACTGGCGATATGCTAAGAGAGAATGTGCGTAATAGCACAGCTTTAGGCCTAGAGGCTCAAAGTTATATGAATCAAGGTAAACTTGTACCAGATGATTTAATTAACGCAATGGTTGAAGATCGTATTCAACAACCAGACTGCGCAAATGGTTATCTCTTAGATGGCTTCCCACGTACATTAGTACAGGCTGAAGTCTTCGACAAGATTGCTGAGAAGATTGGAAAAGAAGTTGATGCAGTTATCGACTTACAGGTGAAGTTCGAAATTCTTGAAGAAAGAATTACAGGACGTCGCATCTGTCCAAAGTGCGGGGCAATTTATCATATTCATAATCATCCAAGTAAAGTTGAAGGCGTATGTGATGTTTGCGAAAGTGAGCTTCAACAGCGTAAAGACGATACAGTTGAACAACTAAAAGTTCGTATGGAAGCTTATGAATCAAGTACAAAACCGGTTATTGATTATTATGATCAAAAGGGTGTGGTAACACATATTGATGCTGCACAAGCACCGGAAAAAGTATTTGAAGATATTAAAAAAGCTCTTGAGAAGAATGCTTAAAAATATTGAGTTGGAAAGGGATTGATTTCCCTTTCCAGAACTCATATAAAGAAAGTGAGTAAGATGAGCAAACAGGACGTTATTGAAATTGATGGCATTGTGGAAGAAACACTTCCAAATGCAAATTTCCTGGTGAAGCTTCAAAATGGTCACGAGATCCGTGCCCACGTTGCTGGTAAAATCCGTATGAACTACATTCGCATTTTACCGGGAGACCGGGTCACCGTTGAGATTTCACCATATGATTTAACACGTGGGCGAATTACCTACAGACATAAGTAAAAGTTTTTGGTAGAATTGTCCAGGAGGCAAATAAAAATGAAAGTAAGACCATCTGTAAAACCAATTTGTGATAAGTGCAGAGTGATCAAGCGCAAGGGCGTTGTTATGGTCATCTGCGAAAACCCTAAGCATAAGCAGAGACAGGGTTAATTAAAGGGAGGATAACTAAATATGCCACGTTTTGCTGGTGTCGATATTCCGCGTAACAAAGTTATCGGCGTATCATTGACATACATTTATGGAATCGGCCCTACAACAGCTAAGAATATCCTTGCTGCTTGTGGAATCGACGAAAACACACGTACAAACGACTTAACGGATGCACAGGAAACTGCAATCCGTGAAAAGATTGATGCTATTAAGACTGAGGGTGACCTCCGCCGTGATAGAGCATTAGATATCAAGCGACTAATGGAAATCGGTTCATACCGTGGAATCCGTCACAGAAAAGGATTACCAGTTCGCGGACAACGTACACGTACAAACGCTCGTACAAGAAAAGGTCCACGTCGTACTGTCGCTAATAAGAAGAAGTAATAGGAGGGTATAATGGCAGCTAACACAAAGAAAAAAGGCGCTGTGATTCGTAAGAAGAAGGCCCGCCGCAATGTAGCAAAAGGTATTGCTCATATTCATTCAACATTCAACAACACAATCGTTACTATTTCTGACGAAGCAGGTAACGTTATTTCTTGGAGCTCAGCTGGTGCTTTAGGATATAAGGGTTCACGTAAGTCTACTCCTTATGTTGCACAGTTATGCGCTGAAGCAGCTGGTAAAGCAGCTGTTCAACAGGGTATGAAGAGCGTAGAAGTAAATGTTAAGGGACCAGGTGCTGGTCGTGAATCAGCAGTTCGTTCTTTACAGACAGCAGGTTTAGAGATTACCGTTATTAATGATGTAACACCAATCCCTCATAACGGATGCCGTCCGCCAAAGAGACCGCGTGGTTAATCATTAGAACAGGAGGATTGAAGCATGCAAAAATTTGAACGCGCCGATTTCGAAGTACAGGAATACGTAGAATCTGAAAATTATGGTAAGTTTGTCCTTTCTCCATTAGAGAGAGGATTTGGTACAACAATCGGGAATGCGCTTCGCAGGGTCCTACTTTCATCTCTACCGGGAGCCGCAGTATTCTCCATCAAGGTTGATGGCGTATACCACGAATTTACATCTATCCCAGGTGTGAGAGAAGACGTTTCCATGATTATCTTGCAGTTAAAGCAGTTAGTCATGAAGATTGAGGACGATGAGGTCTATACATTACAGATCTCTGCGAAGGGACCATGCACAATCACTGCTGGTGATATTATTTGCCCAGCTCAAGTTGAAGTTATTAACAAAGACTTGGAGATTGCGCACCTAGAAAAAGATGTAACATTAGAGATGGAATTAAAGGCTAAGAATGGCCGTGGTTATATTAGTGCTGATTTAAACAAGCAACTAAACCAAGGTTCCTCTCAAGGAATTGGTACAGTATTTACTGACTCTATTTACACACCAGTTGAAAAAGTTGCTTACAACGTTGAACCAACACGTGTAGGTGAAGATGTTAAATATGATGCTGTTACACTCGAAGTTTGGACAGATGGTTCCATCAATCCACAGAAGGCGATTGCAATGGCAGCTAAGATTTTAATTGATCACTTAGATATCGTTGCTGGTATTAACGATGAAGTACTACAAATGGATGAAGTACTTAAGGAAGGTAATACAGAGCAGCCAAGCAAGGGACAGCAGATGATGATTGAAGATCTTGACTTATCTGTACGTTCTTACAACTGCTTAAAACGTGCCGGAATTCAGACAGTTGATGAACTGACACAAAAGACCGAGGATGAAATGATGAGAGTCCGTAACCTCGGTAAGAAATCATTAAAAGAGGTTAAGGATAAGCTCATTGAACTTGGTTTGGGCTTCAAATCCTTTGATTAACAGGAGGAACGTTTATGTGGAATCGTAAATTTGGCAGAAATGCTGATCACCGCAAAGCTATGTTGAGAAACTTAGCTACTTCTGTCATCATGTATGGCAAGGTAGAAACAACAGAAGCTAAAGCTAAAGATATGAGATCTGTAGTTGACGAGTTAATCACTTTAGGTAAGAAGGGTGATTTAGCTGCTCGTCGTCAAGCTGCTGCTTTCGTAAGAAATGTTGTAGCTGATGAGAAGACAGGACAGACAGTATTAAAGAAGTTATTTGAAGAAGTAGCTCCTAAGTATGCTGATCGTAAGGGTGGATACACACGTGTTGTTAAGACAGGTGTTCGCCGTGGCGATGCTGCTCCAATGGCTTATATCGAATTAGTTTAATCAAAAAGATAGACCGTATATCAATGATATATGGTCTTTTTTTATCTTAAGATTTGATGGCTTTCTATCGTATAAGAGTTTAAAGATTGATATAATAATTACATATGAAAATGATAAAAATATTATGTGTTACTGCACTATTATTGGCAGGATGTAGTCAGCGCACTATACAACAATCAAATGTAGAACAAACGGTTCAGGCAGATGATTCTACACTAGGAGAATATACTACAGCATTAAAAAATCGTAAGATTGAATCTTCGTGGACAGTAAGTGTACAGTCAAAATATACGATGACTTATAGTGACAAAACGTTAGATACATATCTTATGGATGGAGTATTAGAGGTAGATGGTGATACTGCTCATTATGAGCAACATATCAATGCGGATGGAATGTTATCAGAACTAAATGGTAATTACTACGGTGGCAGATTGTATAACACCTATAACTCTGTAAATTACTATGAGGATATGGATTTTAGTAATCTGAAAAAGACGATGCTAGTACCACTTGATCCATATGTATTTGAGGCAGAAGATATCGCAGTTATTAAGAAAGATAAAAATGAGTATACGATACAACTTCAAGCAGAACGTGCAAAAGAAATTTTCTTAAATCGATATGATTCCTATGGTTTAAAGAATTTTGATTCATTTGATGTCACAAGTAATGAAATTCATGTGTCATTTGATGAAGAACAGCACTATATTAAAGAAATAGCAGTATTTAACACTACAATCACGACAAACGGACAGGCAGTAAATATCAAATATGAAAGTGAAATAAACTATTTAAAATTTGGTGAAACAACAGTATCTATCAGTGATGAAACAAAACAAGCTGAAAGTTCATATGTTTATTACAAAGACATTGATACAAGTTCAATCCAAACGGTAACGACAGATGATGATTCTGAAGAGGATACAGTTACAGCAACCTTCAAAAAGAGACTAGTTTCACGTCTTAATTACACAAAAGAATCTGAAGATGTCTACAGCAATAAATTCAATGAGAATGAAAGCTACCGCATTGATTTTGCGAACAAGACATTCACTTATAGCAATCGTTCTATCACCTATGTATATAGTTGGAAAGGTGATAATGGAAGCTTAGGTGCATGTCAGTATGACTTTAGAAATAATAGTCAAACATCAATCTGCGAAGAAAGTACGGTTGAGTTTATTAAGAAGACAAAATTATTCCTGCAGATGGAATTATATTACTGTGGATTATCATTAGAAAAATTGCAGGCTGAATAAAGGAGATAACATGAGAGCAGTTATTACGGTTGTTGGTAAAGATAAACCAGGTATTCTAGCATATATTGCTACAAAGTGTGCTGAACGAGAAATTAATATCGTTGATGTTACACAGACGGTATTACAGGATCTATTTACAATGATTATGATTGTAGAAGTACCTAGTAATGAAGAAAATTTCCGTAAGGTAGCAGATGATTTAGAGACTGCTGGAAATGAACATCATTTGAAAGTGCATGTCATGCATGAAGATATCTTCAATAGCATGCATACAATTTAGGTGGATCTATGCGTATTGAAAGTGATAACATTCTAGAAACGATTCACATGATTGAAGAAGATTGTCTAGATATTCGTACAGTCACAATGGGTATCTCTTTACTGGATTGTGCGGATGAAGACATCGATCGCTCGTGCGAAAAGATTTATAAAAAAATTACAACAAAAGCAAAAGATCTAGTAAAGGTCGCAAAAGATATCTCACGTGAATATGGCATACCTATTATCAATCAACGTGTGTCAGTAACACCGATTGCACTATTACAGAGCGTATCTGGTGGTGATTGTGTGAAGTATGCAAAGACACTAGATAAGGCCGGTAAAGAGATTGGGATTAATTTTATCGGTGGATATTCTGCGTTGGTACAAAAGGGAATGACAAAGGGAGATCGTGAACTGATTATGTCCATCCCTCAAGCATTGAAGGAGACAGATATTGTTTGTTCCAGCGTGAATATTGGTTCTACAAAAGCTGGAATTAACATGGATGCAGTTAAGGTAATGGGGCAGATTGTTCGCAAATGTGCTGAAGTCACAAAAGATAACAACTGCTTTGGTGCAGCGAAACTTGTTGTATTCTGTAACGCTGTAGAAGATAATCCATTTATGGCAGGTGCCTTCCATGGTGTATCTGAACCAGATTGTGTCATCAATGTTGGTGTATCAGGACCTGGTGTTGTACGAGCTGCTTTACAAAAATTAGGAGAACATGCGAGCATGGATGAAGTTGCGGCTTGCATCAAGCAAACTGCATTTAAGATTACACGTATGGGACAATTAGTAGGTCGTGAAGCTTCACAACGTTTAAATGTTCCATTTGGCATTGTTGATTTATCACTAGCCCCAACACCTGCAGTAGGTGACTCTGTTGCACAAATCTTAGAAGAAATTGGTTTGGAAGTTTGTGGTGGACCAGGTACAACTGCAGCACTTGCAATGTTAAATGATGCGGTGAAAAAGGGTGGTGTTATGGCATCCTCTAGTGTAGGCGGATTATCTGGAGCGTTTATTCCTGTATCAGAAGATGCTGGAATGATTTCTGCAGCAGAACAGGGTATCCTAACAATCGAAAAGTTAGAAGCGATGACAGCGGTATGTTCCGTTGGCTTAGATATGATTATTGTACCTGGTGATACGACAGCAGAGACACTATCTGCTATAATTGCAGATGAGGCTGCTATCGGTATGATCAACAATAAGACAACCGCATGCAGATTAATACCAGCAATTGGTATGGATGCAGGGGATAAATTGGTGTTTGGAGGTCTTTTAGGAGAGGGTCCAATCATGCCAGTTAAGATGACGAAAGCAGATAAACTAATCAATCGTGGTGGAAGAATTCCTGCCCCGATACATAGTTTGAAGAATTAATACTGGAGGGGAATTATGTCAGAAAATCAGACAATAAAGGAATTATTAGAAAAAGCAAAACAACGTGATATTGAAGCCGCAAAAGAAATACTTAGACGTATCTCAGATAAGATGTACTTTATCACTAGATTATTTGTGGCAGACCATGAGCAGGCCAGAAAAGTGGAACAAGTTGGACTAAAGAAAGTATTCTCAAGCTTAAAGGAAGTAACAAATCCTGAGTGGTTTGAATGCTGGGCAGCTGAAAAGGTTCGTAAGGAAGCAATTGCACATGTATTGCCTTTAGAAGAGTCTAAAACTAACAGCAACATGTATACAGAAGCTGATGAAATCCCTAATTATATGGCAGTTCTACCAGAAACAGCTGAAGGTAAGAAATACCAAGTATTAGAGATGATGGATAAACTTAGCACAGGGGCTAGAGCTGCGTTAGCACTCCACTTATATGATGGTTTATCTGTTGAGGAAAGTGCGAAGTTATTGATGAGCACACCACAATCAGTAATGAGTTGGTTAACAGAAGCCAAAGATACACTAATGAGCAATGGATTCAACTTAGGAACACTCATCGTGTTAATGGATAAGTTAAATCCAGTATCAGATCGTGCAATGGTTCTTAAGATGCAAGATGATCTTGCACTACAATCAGCAGAGGACGATATCCTTAGCGGTGTATTCTCACAACCGGAAGAAACAGTTACACCAGCAGAGACACCATCTCTTCCAACAGAAGAGAGTAAGGAAGTAGTATTCCCGGATTTACCATCCACATCAGGTTCTGATGAAAATACAATGCAGATACCAACAGTATCTGATGAAATTGAGGATACATTATCACTACCAACAGTAAAGGAAGAACCAACACCAATTTCTCATGAACAAGAAATTCGTTCTTCCGCAACACAAGTCATCAAGAAAGAATTATTTGATGAAAATGATGAAGCGGTAGAAGACCTTGAGGAAGAGGAGTCTAAGGGTGGAAGTTTCTTCGTAAAATTCTTGATTGTGATTCTAACATTAATGTTATTAGCAGGGCTTGGTTGGATTGTATTTGATTCAATGGGTGGAAAGTTTGATTTTAAGTCACTTTTTGGCTCAAAGAATAATACGACAAGCGTGGTTGTAAACTCCGATGCGACACCAGAACCTACTGCTACACCAGCAACTCCAGAACCTACTCCAGAAACATTAGGAGAAGTTGAAGTTGTTATTGACTCCTTGAATATCCGTGGTGGTGCAGGTACAAACTTTGATGTAGTTGGTTCAGCACAGCGTGGAGAGAAGTTTACAGTTCTCTCAATTGAAAAGACAAGTGATTATACTTGGTATCAAATTGGTGAAAACAAGTGGCTTGCAGATAAGAACAATCAGTTCTTAACATATCGTAAATAGTAAAAGAGACCGAAAGGTCTCTTTTGCTTGGTTTAAAGTAGTTCTAATAAATCTTGTCTGGATAGTGTAGCACTAGATACACCTTCACCAGATAGAATACGGTCAGCTAGATTAGATTTCTCTTTTTGGAGCTGAATGATTCGCTCTTCAATTGTATCTTTGATAATTAAACGGAAGACGTTTACTACATTTGTTTGCCCAATTCGATGAGCGCGATCACTAGCTTGATTCTCCACAGCAGTATTCCACCAAGGGTCATAATGAATAACGATATCCGCTGCTGTAAGATTTAAACCAGTACCACCAGCTTTTAATGAGATACAGAAGATAGGAACATCATCTGTCTGAAAGGATTCTACCATTTCAGCACGCTCTTTCTGTGGGGTGGAACCGACAAGCTTATGATAACGAATACCTTTCTTATCAAACTCTTGGGTTAGAGTATCCAGCATAGAAGTGAATTGGGAGAATAGTAAAATCTTATGTCCTTCTTCAATTGCATTTTCTACGATATCTAAGCAGAGTTCTTTCTTAGCAGAGTTACCTTTGTAGTTATCGTATATTAAGTGAGGATCACAACACAACTGACGTAAACGTGTTAACTCTGCTAAGACCGCAATCTTGTTCTCCTTAAATTCTTCATCACTTTGTTTCTGCAACATTAACTTGAGGCGTTGAACACGTGCTTCATAGAGATCCTTCTGTTCATCTTCAAGTTGACCGAAATAAACATCTTCAATCTTGTCTGGTAAATCATGCAATACATCCTTCTTACGTCTACGCAGGATAAATGGTGTTACCATCTTTTGCAGTTCTGCTTCTAAGAACTCATCTTGGTCACGTACAATAGGAAGTTCATAGTTTGTACGGAACTTTTGATAGGAGCCAAAGAATCCCGGAAGAATGAAATCGAAGATAGACCAGAGTTCGCTTAATCTATTTTCAATAGGAGTACCTGTTAAGGCAATACGGAAGCTGCTATTGATGGCCTTTACGGATTGTGCGGCTAGTGTAGACGCATTTTTAATATACTGTGCCTCATCGATTACCTGACAAGAGAATTCTATCGTACGATAAACATCAATATCACGCTTAAGAGCATCATATGATGTGATTAGGATATCATTTTCCAAGGAAGTACGAATCAACTCCTTACGGATATTAGCAAACCCCGAAATCATCGTGTAATGCATATTTGGCATGAATTTATTGATTTCATTGGCCCAGTTATACACAAGAGAAGATGGACATACAATGAGTGCACGTTTGCGGTCTTTCCAAGCCGCAAGTAATGAGATGATTTGGATAGATTTACCTAGCCCCATTTCATCTGCAAGTAATCCGCCTAGATGATTTTCTTTTAGCGCATAGAGCCAACGGAAACCTTTTTTCTGATATGGTCGTAAGATTGGCTCAATTTCCTGGGGAATAGTGTACTCAATATCCTCAATATCTTTCATGTTACGGATAAGATGCCTAAAGTTTTCCTCTGCTTGGATATCCAAGATAGAAGTCTTTGATAATTGATCGAGGTAGGTTGCACGGTAAGCAGGAATATCAATTGTACCACGGGTAAACTGAGCACTACTAAGATTCATTGCGTCTTTAAAGCTTGCAAGAGCTTGTATATTCTCATCAATATCGACAAACTCACCACTCTTTAGACGGTAGTATTTCTTCTTTGGATCATATTTACTGAGAATCTCATTCAGTTGTTTGAGATTGATTTGATCACTCACTAGGTTGAGTTGTAATAAGTCATGATTGACGGATACACCAATCGAAATACGTGTTTGACTATGAATCTTTAGTTTCTTGAGGGATTCAGAGATAAATACATCCGCCTTAGCTTGCATTTCTAAGATGCCAAATTTAATAAAGCGATATACTTTATCGTCATCATCTGTAAGTACCATACGATGATTAGATGTGTCATAGGCACTAAACCAAGGTGAGAAGAAATGATCCATATTCTTTTCAAGTAATAAGTCTCGATTGCCTGCATTCTCATTTGGTATGAATACATTGTATTTACCATGAGAATATATTGCGAAGAGTTCACCAGTGATTAGGTTATCCTGTGGCATATCTAGATATATCTCAAAAGTAGGGACTTCTGGAAGATATTGTGTAGGATTGAAGCCGTCTGTTTGAACGGTTAAATTCTTTTGTAAGATTGGGAACACATTTTTTGCAAAGGTTGCGATATCATCTTCCGCAATAAAGATATTTTCTGACTTACCATTATGGAAATAATCGATTAACTTACGGAAAGCTTGTGAGGCTCTGACGTCGCGATAAATTATCTGCCGATTTTCATCAAAGAAATATGTATGTTTTTTGCCTGTGATATAAGGTAACACGGTTGTATTAAATTGATATCCATCTTCAACTTTTTCGATAGTAGCATTCATAGAGGGTTGCCCATCGACTAGAGTATAGGCTTGTAAGATGCCGTAATGTTCTTTGATGTTGAATGGAAGATCCTTGATTGTATCCCAAAAGATATCGATTGCGTAGGATTTTACGGTTATTGTACGACGAGGTAAATCGGCCGCATGTATCATTCGATATCCTGGCATACTTTGATAAAGAGAATAGGATGTTTCATCATGCACATAATCAATTAAATATTGTACAAGCGGACGATATCGTGGATGAAAGGCCTGCAGTGTGTGAGTAAACTCTAAGGATTTACCATATTTTTTACTCTTTTCACCATCCATATTCTCAACAAATTCCGAAATATTCTGGATAGAATAGAGATGCTCATTTAGTAAACCAATCTTAAATCCTACTTCAAGAGTGTCAGAACGAAACTTTGGGGATATTTCAGGCTCTAGAATGATATTTAGAGGTCTTTCTATGAAGGTGTTTGTGTGTACTTGATAACTAGATAAGAATTCTTTGAATGACTTATCAGTATGTTTTTTACGTAAAGAAGGTTCAGGTTGTACTTCATCTCGTTTTACATAGGCAATCAGTACAGCTGCGATATGTTTACAAGGGGTATGGCGGTAATCAAAATACTCACAGTCACAGGACATCTTTGTAATCCATTCATTTTGTGGGCTGAGTTCAATATTAACAACATGGACACTATAATACTCTTCACCTTGAACATTAGCTGTAATTAGTTTGTAATGTTCATCATTTTCAGTGATTTCCATGTTAAAGACATTTGCTTCGGCATACTCCTGCATACCTCTGGCATACATTTTTTCACCTATAAAGGCACGCACAAATTCAAGTGTTAACATAGCCCCTCCATTTCTTTATCCTTTCATTCTAACATGTACCGTATCGAAATAATATATTATACTGTCTGTATGGATGAAGTTAGATTACAGGAAATACACGATAAAGCACGTAAGGAGCATGTACCAATCATGTTAGATGATGGTATGGAATTCTTGCTGGAATACATACGTAGCCATGAAGGGATACGTGATATCTTGGAAATTGGAACAGCAGTTGGTTACTCCGCTATTCAGATGGCAAACCTACGTTGGGATATGACAATCGATACAGTTGAGATTAATCCTGAAATGTATCATCAAGCTGTAGATAATATCATGCATGCAGGTTTACAAGATAGAGTGCATGCATACTTACAAGATGCCTATCAATTTGAAACAAAGAAGATATACGATTTAATATTTATCGATGCCGCAAAGTCACAATATCGCAAGTATATGGAACACTTCTTCAAGAATGCAAGAAAGGGTACTGTATTCTTCTTTGATAACTTGCAGTTTCATGGCATTGTTGATTGTCCTGAGTTATCACAAAATCGATCTACAGTACAAATGACACGCAAGATTTTAAAGTTCCGTGAATATCTAAAAACAGATACTCGCTTTGAAACAACATTCCATCTTGATGTAGGAGATGGTATCGCAATTGCAGTGGTAAAATAAAAGGCTTATCCAAAATTGGGTAAGCCATTGTTGTATTAGAAGTGTCCACTTGTATGACCAAATCCACCACCGCTGCTTGAGTGGAAGCCACCACCTCCACCGCTACTCTTAGCAGGTGGGTTATAAGTGCGTGTTTCAGAGCGATACAAGTACATATCTTGTGATCTTTGAAGTCTTAGACCGCCTTGTGGTATGTATGCATATGCTTCGCGTGAAATTCCTTTTGTCTTATGTTTACTT
Source organism: Solobacterium sp. (assembly GCA_015256455.1). Lineage (GTDB taxonomy): Bacteria > Bacillota_I > Bacilli_A > Erysipelotrichales > Erysipelotrichaceae > Bulleidia. Next base: position 50,342 of record JABZMB010000005.1, read on the forward strand.
CTAAAGAATAGGATTGTGACAATAGAAATAATGAGTGGAACGATTGCAGTGATACTACCCTTGATAATATAAGGTGTAACGATAGTACTTGAGCATTCATCAAGGAATACTTTTGCGCCTTCTCCATATTCGTTATATTTTAAGTGATCATATACGACGGCACTTGCGATATTTTCTCTCGCTCTTGCGTCGAAAATCTTATTTGCCTTCTTACCGTGTACTGTAATATCAAACTTACGGTCTTCCATCGTTAGAGTTAGCATGATGCCTTCTTTTTCATCACCGATTCCAAGGCCTTCGGAATTGAAGATACTTTCGGAATATTGCTCGATAGTCTGAGAACCGTGAGAATTCATAATACGGATATAGAAACCAATCTTATATTTATCACTGTAGTCTTTTGCGATATTGTTGAGTGCTTGTATTTCTGCATTTGTTAATAAACCATATTCATCGACAATGTAATCATTTGCATCTGCTCTTGTTGGTAACAAGAAACTTGGTAACATGCATAACAAGAAAGTAAATGCCGCAACGAGTGCTAGTAATTTTTTCTTCATAATGCGTACCTCCTAAAATGCTAAGAACAGTAGGATACCAATCAATATCATACTGATAAGTAATATGCCGAAGAAGTAAAGAACAGATTTTCCAGCATCGATTGGCAAGTCATCACCAATCATCTTTCCTGTTTGACCATTCATTGCGAACATGTATGTCTTACCTTGCCATTTTGTAGTAAGCATCCAAACAGGCAGGAATGCATAGTGCACTTTATCTTCTCGAATATAGATATTTGAACGACGTGGGAATAGAGTGTGATAGCCTCTAACAGTTTCTCGAATTTTATCTGCTGAAGAAGTACGCATACGTGTATTAACGCGTCCACGATCTTGTTCTGCAGTTACATCGTATCGGTCTGCAAGGTATCCGGTCATATATCCCATTTCAAATGGAATCATCTCGTTATAGTTGTATGGTTCAATTGCGTCCATGAATTCATCTGGCATTTTACTAGAACCATCGGCAGGAACACGGTTAAACTGTACGGTTCCTTGACGTAGGATGGAGTAGTTTTCGGTAACAGTAACTGTGTAGTCACCCTCACGGTGAGAATGTGAGATTGTACCACGGAAGGCCATGTCTACATCCGCTGTACCATCATAGAGCCAGAAGGGTACATATACACCTTTGATATCTTCGATATGGTTACGTTCCTTGAAGGCATCTGGCAATAGTGGTTTTCCACCATAGAAGTCTGATAACTTCTTGATTGCCTCATCCTTATTCATCTTGAACGGAATCACATAGTCTGGTTTTAATGCACCACTAAACTGTGCTGGAACAATCGTAGGATTGCCACAGTATGGACAACTTGTTGCAGCAGTATTCTTGTCTGCGATCAACTGTGCTCCGCAAGAAGGGCAGTTGTATGCACGCAAGTTTTGTGCATCTTCTTCGCTCCATTGTAGCGTGTCTTCAGCGCTATACTCTTTTTGTCCTTCTTCAACAGAAAGAGCTACTTGTTTGTCATAGTGTTCTTCGATTTCGGCAGGAGCAAAAGTACTTCCGCAGTTACCACATTTTAGTTTTTGCAGCCCTGGGTCAAAGGTAAGAGGACCATTACAATTTGGACATTGGAAATTTGTTAATGCGTTATTTGCCATAATATTCCCCTTTCAATTGAGAAAAAGAACCCGATAGAACGGGTTCTAATCGTTTTGATTGTTTATTCAGGTTTCTTTGTTCCGCAGTTAGAGCAGAAGTTTGAGTGATTTTCGTTACCACATTCTGGGCAGAACCACTTGTCACCGCTGTTAGCAGCCTTTTGAGCCTGACCTGCTTGGTAAAGTGCGTTAGCATTTACACCACCAGCACTTTGTGCAGCATTCATTCCCATGAAGCCCATCGCAGCGCCATTAGCATTCTTAGCAGCATCTTGCATTGCTTGTGCTTGTGCACCAACAAGTGTAGCAGCAGCTAAGTTTGCGTCTGTGTATGCAGCATTACGTTGCATTTGCTTGAGCATTTCTTCATCAGCTTCATCGGCCTTGATAGAGGATACGCCGAAGTTTACGATTTCGATACCACGCTTTTCTCTCCACTTACTGCTGAGTTCTTCATTAAGAGCATCAGCTAACTCAGCTGTATGAGCTGGAATCTGAGAATAACGAATACCTTGTTCGCTTAACTTACCAAATGCTGGTTGTAAAGCAGTGAGTAACTCTGTACGTAGCTGATCATTAAGATCACTTAATTTATAGCTATCGGATACGTTTCCACAAACATTTGTATAGAACAATACTGGATCACATACATGCAAGCTGTATTCACCAAAGCACTTCATTGATACATCGATATCGATACCTGCACGAGCATCAACAACTCTAAATGGAATTGGGGCAGGAGTACCATACTTCACGCCAACTAATTCCTTTGTGTTTACATAGTAGATACGTTGATCTGTAGCTGGTGTTCCACCAAATGTGAAGCGGCGACCGAATTCTGCAAACATTCTCTTAACGCCTTCACCAAGGCTACCTGTAAATACAGATGGTTGTGTAGATGAGTCATATTTGAATTCACCAGGTTCAGCACAAATATCAACGATTTGTCCTTGTTCAACGATAATCATTGCTTGACCATCAGCAACCGCAATAATTGAACCGTCAGTAATAATGTTGTCGCTTCCGTTATTGCCACTGAAGAATCCCCCAGAGTTTCTCTTAACACCTTTTACAACAAATACATCAGCTGGAATAGCATCACAATAGAAATACTCTTTCCAAGAATCGCTAAGTGTTGAACTAGCGGATAATAAAGCAGTAGAAATGAGACCCATATAAGTTCCTCCTTATAGTCTTCTGACTGTACAATCATATACTAACATCTGTTTGACCGTCAGTCAATAAATAATTTCAAATATTTAAGAATAACTTTTCTGCAAATAATGAAAAAAGGTGTTGCGATGATTATATAGAAATGGTAATATAGTCACGTGCCTTAATAGCTCAGTCGGCAGAGCGAGCGGCTGTTAACCGCTAGGTCACAGGTTCGAGCCCTGTTTAAGGCGCCTATAAATCAAAAAAGGTGTTTACAGCAATAATGTAAACGCCTTTTTTGGCGTTTCCTAGATATTTTGGAAGGAGGGAAAGGTATGAAAAATCTTGTATTCCGAGAAGATGTTCTTGCGTGGAATTATATGCTTGATGACGCAAGAAAGCTTGCTGAAGAAAGAAATGTAAAATTTACTAAGAGATACATCAGAATTGGGATTGGTATGCCAGAATCTACTTTTGGAAAGTATTGTGCTGGGGAAGGGTTAAGAACAAACTTCAGATATTATATGAAATATTGCAAACTTATGAAGAGAGACCCAGTTGAATTCTTTGAAAATCTTATAAAGAAGATACTGCAAGATAGAAAAGAACATCCTGAACTATATGATTATTAAATAAAAAAATCACAGAACTCATCCCGCCAAGTTTGAGTGTTCGGTGATTTAGGGGAAAGAAGGTGAATTAACCTTCAATATAGTGCATTAATAGAGGACTAAGATACCATCAGAATGACCTGATACCCTCAGTGCGACCCGAATAGCCACCTCTCTGCATATATAAATATAAAAGATTTAGATAAAAAAAGCAATTTATAGATGTTAAAGATTTATTAAAAATCACAAATAAATAAAAAAAACAACATAGGAAACCTATGATGTGTAGTTAATAGGATGAAAGGAACCTTATGCATTCATTTTTTAACCGTAGCAATCTGTTTGATGACCTTCAATCAGTCTTAAGTATTTCCGAGTGGC
>JABZMB010000097.1 GCA_015256455.1 Solobacterium sp.
GGTTTTACTTCATCTGTCCAACGGGATGCGGAAACAATCTCATGCGTTACCATCTTCTTGAATACTTCTGTAATCAATCCTTCACGATAAATTGTTCCATCAATATCGAAAAACGCTGCAACTTTTTTCATACAATTCACCTCCAAATTATCTAACTGTTTTTATTATAATTCATATTAAAGAAAAGTTTAAAAATTAATGAAATTCATTATTGTAAATCTATAATGCATTTGATATCATACCTAACTAAAGGGAGGCATTTCATATGAAATTAGTTTATAAAGTTGAAGACAAACCACAGCTTCATCAATTAGTTATTTTTGCATTCCAACAGTTGCTAGCAATTATGGCCGCAACAATCGCAGTACCTCTCATCATCAAAAACGGTATGAGTACCGCTGCTGCTCTTTTTGGTGCCGGTGTTGGTACCCTAGTTTATGTTGCATTCACTCGTAAGAAGAGCCCGGTATTTTTGGGCTCTTCTTTTGCGTTTATTGGTTCGATGTCCGCTGCGTTTGCTGGTGCTTCCAGCATGGCAGTTGGCTACGTTGGACTTATTCTTGGTGCAGTGTTTGCAGGACTTGTATATGTTGTAATTGCATTATTCATTGAACGTATTGGCGTTGATTGGGTAAATCGCATTATGCCACCAGTCGTTATCGGTCCTACAGTCGCAATCATCGGTTTATCACTAGCAGCCAATGCAGTTGGTGATTTACAGACAAGCAGTTTAACTGGTGAAAGAACACAGTTTGCTGTACTTGTTGGTATCGTTGCCCTACTTGGTGTAATGCTTGCAAGTACCTACGGTAAATCCCACGCTAAGATGATTCCATTTATCATTGGTATTCTAGCCGGTTATATCGTAGCTGCTATCCTAACATTTATCGGTGTTCAGACAGGCTACAAGCCAATGCAGATTCTAAACTATCAACCTATCGTTGATTTATTCGCAAATGGTATTTCCTTCTCAACATTCTTCAAGATTCCAGACTTCACATTTGTCACAGCACTAGATGGTCTTAAGGATATTGATCTTGGATATATTGGAACAGTTGCAGTAGCGTACATTCCAGTATCCTTCGTTGTATTTGCAGAACATATCGCTGACCACAAGAATATCTCAAGTATTATTGAAAAAGACCTCTTAACAGATCCAGGTTTAGATAGAACATTACTTGGTGATGGTATTGGTTCTATGATTGGAGCATTCTTCGGCGGATGTCCTAATACAACATACGGTGAATCCGTAGCCTGTGTAGCTATCACAAAGAACGCTTCCGTATTAACAATTATCGGTGCTGCAATTGAATGTATCTTAATCTCATTCTTCACACCATTTGTTACATTTATCTCCACTATCCCAGCATGTGTTATGGGTGGCGTATGTATGGCTCTCTATGGATTTATCGCTGTTAGTGGATTAAAGATGGTTCAAAAGATTGACTTAGATCACAACAAAAACCTATTCGTTATCTCAAGTATTTTAATCTCAGGTATCGGTGGATTATCACTAAGCTTCGGTAAGATTACAATCACATCTGTAGCTTGTGCATTGATACTCGGTATTATTGTAAACAAACTTTTATCAAAAGAACCAGAAAACACTGAAGAAAACCAGTAAAGTTGATTGCAGTTTTGATAAAAAATTGTTACACTATGCGTGTTGAAGGACAACGACGGAGATAGAACATATAAAGTATCTTACAGCGAGTTTCAGATGGTGAAAGTGAAACAGAGAGGATATATGTTGACAAGGACTCCCGAGTCATTCCGCGATCGCGTTAACAATCAAAAATGAGGCAGTATTAGATACTGTAAATTAGGGTGGTACCACGAACAAAGCTCTCGTCCCTTGACGTAGAGCTTTTTATATGAAAAGGAGGTCATCATATGGCAGAAGAAAAGAACATCATTGCTGAGCAGCTCCAAAAGGAACTTGCTCAAAGACAAAAAGCATTAGAAGACGCACAAGCTGCACTTGAAAGTACAAAGCAAGCAATCAAGGAGAATGCAAAGAAACTTGTCAAAGCTGTTGAAGAAGTTCGTTTAACAGACCAACAGGAAGTACGTATTGCAAAGATGAACGCCTTACGCGAACAAGGTATTGACCCATTTGGTAAAGCATTCAAACGTACAAGTAACACACAGTTGATTAAAGACGAATATAGCGAAAAGAGTGCTGAAGAATTAGAAAGCTTACACGCTGAAGTTTCCATCGCTGGTCGTATCATGCAAAAGAGAAGAATGGGTAAGTTAGGCTTCATTCACCTCTTAGACCGTGAAGGTAAGATTCAGGTAGTTATCAATAAGCGTATCATCGGCGATGAAATCTATGAATTATTCAAATCCAGTGACTTAGGTGATATCATCGGTATCAAAGGTACAGTTATCAAGACACAGACTGGTGAATTATCTGTGGAAGCACATGAGTATACTCACCTCTCCAAGGCACTACGCCCTCTTCCTGATAAGTTCCATGGTTTACAAGATAAGGAAGAACGTTATCGTAGACGATATGTCGATCTCATCATGAATGATGAATCCCGTAAGATTGCAATCTTACGCCCACGTATCGTTAGTGCAATCCGTCGTTACATGGATAGCCAAGGTTACCTAGAAGTAGAAACACCTATCTTACAGCCAATCCTAGGTGGTGCAAATGCTAGACCATTTATCACTCACCACAATGCTTTAGATAAGGACTTCTATTTACGTATCGCTACTGAGTTACCACTCAAGAGATTAATCGTTGGTGGACTTGAAAAAGTATATGAAATTGGACGTATCTTCCGTAATGAAGGTATGGACCTCAAGCACAACCCTGAATTTACAACAATGGAAGCATATTGTGCATACACAGACCTTGAAGGCATGATGGAATTAAACGAAGGTTTATTCGAACATGTTGCATTAGAGGTTTGTGGTACAACAGACTTCAAGTTCATGGGCCAGGACATTTCATTAAAGGCTCCATTCAAGAGATGGAACATGGTAGATGCGGTTAAGGAAGTAACTGGTGTTGACTTCTGGCAACCAATGAGTGT
>JABZMB010000098.1 GCA_015256455.1 Solobacterium sp.
AAACCTGTACTCTTATTTACATCCTTTGGTGTACAATCTAACCAACATTTACCACCAATCTGTACTGTAATAACCTTATCGAACATATCTGCATAATATTGATAGTGTTCGTTTACACCATCTTTAAAATATGCAGATATTTTTGTGTATGGTTCAGGAATATTGAGTAAATCATCAACAATAGTTACATGGTTTTTGACAGTGTTTGTTAAATGCTCATAATAACTTTGATTCTTCGGAGTAATATAGCATGTTTTTTCGCCAGAAACTAGAACTTCCGTATTCGAATCATTTTGTATAGTTGTAATAAGTTTTCTTGCGAGCTCAGCATCCATCACTTCTTTTGATATACATTCACCTTTATAAAAGGTTATACAACCATTTAAGCAAAGATAAGCGATATCATCTGCTACAGGAGAGAATAAATCCCGCAGATTTGTATACTCTCTACCAGAAGCAGCCATAAAGAGAATGTTTTTTTGTTCTAACTGGTGTATGAGGTTAAAAATCTCAGAGTCTATAGCCTGTGAGTCATTTAATAGAAGCGTTCCATCAATATCACTAGCAATTAATTGAATATTTTTCATATCTATATACTACAATACTTTGAATCTTATGTATGAAATTTGTTGTCATGAAATGGTATTGCTTTTAGGAGTTTATAAGAACATAATGAAATTAGTAATACGTTAAGAGAATCATTCTCATGCATCATATAAATATTTCACCATAATGCATGTTCAATAATTTATCCGAAATAGAAAGGAGATGAAATGACATGAAGGGGGATAATATTTTATTGACTAGAATTGATAATCGTCTTGTACATGGACAAGTAGGAGTTACTTGGACACAAACATTAAATGCAAATCTAATTGTAGTTGCAGATGATGTGGTTGCAGAAGATGAATTACAGAAATCATTGATGACAGTAACTGCGAAATCAAGTAATGTTGGAATTCGCTTTTTCACAATTCAAAAAACTGCAGATGTGATTGATAAAGCATCTCCTGATCAACGTATTTTCTTAGTTGTGCGCAATCCACAAAGTGCTCGTGCTTTGGTAGAGAAAGGCGTGCATTTAAAAGATTTAAATGTCGGCAATATGCACTTTGCACCAGGCAAGAGAGAGCTTTCTAAAAAAGTATACGTTGATGATACGGACATGGATGATTTGAAATTTATAGTCTCAACAGGAACGAATGTATTCATACAGGATGTTCCAGGTACACAAAAAGAAATGATTAAATAATAGAGGAAATCAATATGGAAATTACATTTATACAGGGATTGTTATTATCAATCGCTGCAATGATCTTCGGCATCGATTTCTGGTTGGAATCATTCTTTATCTTCCGACCACTAATCGTTTCTACAATTACAGGTATGATTCTTGGAGATGTAAAGCTAGGTTTGACAACTGGTGCTTTAACTGAACTAGCATTTGCTGGATTAACACCTGCAGGTGGAACACAGCCACCAAACCCAATTCTAGCAGGTGTAATGTGTACAGTAATTGCCTATACAACAAATGTTGATGGACAAGCTGCACTCGGACTTTGCTTACCATTCTCATTCTTAATGCAATATGTTGTATTATTCTGCTATTCTTCATTCTCATTCTTTATGGGAGTATGTGATAAGGCGGCAGAAAATGGCGATACAAAGAAGATTGCACAGATGAACCTTCTGATGACAGGTATCGTAGCATTACTCTATGGTGTAGTAGTATTTGCATGTACATTCTTAGCACAAGATGCGATGAATGCATTAGTAAATCATATGCCTGAATTCTTAACACATGGCTTAACTGTTGCAGGTGGTATTTTACCAGCTATCGGTTTTGGTATGTTACTAAACGTTATGATGAAGCCAAAGTATATTCCATACTTTATTGCTGGTTTTTTAGCAGTATGCTTTATCGACATGAAGAACTTACTTCCAGTCGCATTAATGGGTACAGCATTTGCGCTATTTGATTTCTTCAATGCAAAGCAACGTCAGGAAGAAATTAAAGAAGCTGTTAAGAATTTGAAGGTAGATGGAGGTGACGAGCATGTCGGAATCTAAACGCGTACTAACAAAGAAGGATATTACAAACCTTGCGATTCGCTCTTCATTATTACAAGCTGGATTCAGCTATGAAAGAATGCAAGCTGCAGGTTGGTTATATTCACAACTTCCAGCATTAGAAAAGATTTATAAGAACGATAAAGCCGCTTTATCTGCAGCGATGGTAGATAATATGGAATTTATCAATACGCATCCAAATCTTGTAGGATTTTTAATGGGATTATTAATTTCATTAGAAGAACAACATGAAGATCGTAATACAATCAAAGGTTTAAAACTTGCATTATTTGGTCCTATCGCTGGTATTGGTGATGCGATTTTCTGGTTTACACTTTTACCAATTATCGCTGGTATCTCCTGTTCATTTGCCTCACAAGGATTAATCTTAGGCCCAATTATCTTCTTTGCATGTTATCTCATTATCTGGTTACTACGCATTGTTTGGACACATATGGGATATAACTTAGGTATTAAGTCATTTGAAAAGTTACAGGAGAATTCATCAATTATTGCTAATTCAGCAACAATCCTAGGTATTACTGTTGTTGGTGCATTAATTGCTAGTTATGTAAATATTGAATTACTGCCTGTTATTACAGTTAGTGGAGATATTTCAGTAGGAGTACAAGAAGCTTTCTTCGATACAATCTTCCCTAAACTTTTACCAATGGGATATACATTACTCATGCTTTACTTCTTAAAGAAGAAGCAGGTATCACCAGTAATACTGATTGTGGCAACAATCACCATTTCAATTATTTGTTCCGCAATTGGTCTTCTATAGATTCATGAAGCTATGCAAACGATTAGCACTGCTATAGTTAAGCATGGCTTTTATAATGGGATTTAGTTGAGATTCATTACTCAGTAATAGCCTACTTTCCATATAGATATGGAAAGTATATTGATAAACACATATAATGGAGAAGTAGTT
>JABZMB010000099.1 GCA_015256455.1 Solobacterium sp.
CCAGCCTTTGCAAGCATGTCCTGCATTTCTTCTAATGATAACTCTAATGCTAAAGCAAATGCTATAACTGTAGGTTTAGACGGCTTATATAATTTATCAGAACGAATTTTTGAAAAGAGTTTTCTATCAATGTTTGCTTTCTTATAACACTCCGCATCACTCATACCACTCTCGTCAATTTTTCTTAATAACATTTCTGAAAAGCTTTCATCAATATCATTAAGCCACTCCGTTATTGATTTCTGTTCAGCAGAACTTAATGGTACTGACTCTTCTTTTAAACATGCATGCTCAAACTCTACAAATCTAGCTCTTTGCAAAGATAAAGAATCCGAATGTTCATCTACATATTGATCATCGATGTATGATTTGATATCAGAATATAATTTATCTCCTATTTCATATGATTTACGATCAAATATCACAAGATATACCATCATCTCATTATCTAATAGAAACTTTCCAATCTGTTCAACTGCAACTCTCAATGCTTGCGCTTTTGGATACCTATAAATTCCAGAAGATATAAGTGGAAATGCTATAGATTTACAACCGTATTCTTTTGCAAGATTTAGAGAAGCTATATAACATGATTCAAGTAATTCTTTTTCATTACGACTTCCATCAATCCAACGTGGCCCTACCGCATGAATAACATACGTGCATGGTAATTGATATCCTTTGGTAATTTTAGCAGCACCTGTTTTACACCCATTTAGCAACTTACATTCCGCAAGTAATTCAGGTCCAGCAGCACGATGAATACAACCATCTACTCCACCTCCACCTAAAAGAGAATTGTTTGCAGCATTGGCAATTGCATCAACCTTCATTTTTGTAATATCATTTCGAACAATTTGCAAAGGCATAAGAAACCTCCCTGTTAATAAAAACTTTTGTGCATATAAACTTTCTTATATTCTACTTCACTTCATATTGTTTTGTATAAAACTTTACAAATATCATTTATCAGTGTACTTCTTTAAAATACGATATTCATTACATTCATAAAAAGAGCCATGTATTTATAACATGACTCTGTTCACATCTATTTTTTACTTACTCTTCTTGAAGCATAGGAACCAATCTAAGCAGTATTGATCTTCTGATTGATTTTCCATACGTTCTCTAGCAGTACCACAACTTCCAGCTGTTGGAACAATTACATCATCACCTGGACGCCAGTCTGCAGGTGTAGCGCAATGGTCTGAATCTGCTTTTTGAAGTGCGAGAATAATTCTCTTAATTTCATCGAAGTTTCTTCCAGTTGATAGTGGGTAGTATAAAATTGTACGAATCTTACCGTTAGGGTCTACTACGAATACAGCACGAACTGCTTGTGTATTAGAAGCATTTGGCTGAATCATTCCATATTTATTAGCAACTTCCATGCGGATATCTTCAATCAGAGGGAAAGTAACATTCACATGCTTCATATCCTTCCATTCAAGTTCTTGAATTCTGCGTAACCATGCGATGTGTGCATAGAGTGAGTCAACTGAAAGACCAACCAATTCAGTATTAATTGCCTTGAATTCATCAATCATTGAAGCAAATGTCATAAACTCTGTTGTACATACTGGTGTAAAGTCGGCTGGATGTGAAAATAGAATTACCCATTTTCCTTTGTAGTCTTCAGGGAAGTTAATCTCCCCTTGTGTTGTAATCGCCTTAAACGCAGGAGCATCTTCTCCTATCAAAGGCATTCTTTCTCTAATTTCTTCCATATTCAAATTCTCCTTTCATATATTTTTTGAACATGTATCTTTGATTAATGATATTATCTGCTATAATTTATATTAATCATTGTATTATTTGCGATAAAAATAGGAGAAAATTCTATGGATACGATTATTTTTCAAAATGAGAGTCTGCCCGTCCAGGTAGAACTTGAAAATGTTGCCTTACGTGAAATGCATAGTGAAATACTTCATTTACACGATAATGTTGAAATTATCGTCATAAATAGTGGGACTGTAATATGTTCAGCAGGAGAAGATAACTTTGAACTTCGGGCAGGAGATGTTTGTCTGATTAACCATAAACAAATGCATAGAATCTGTGCAAATGGCGAGGCTAGATGTGCTTATAAAGTATTAAATGTTGGTGTTAGTCTTCTAATGCAAAATCCACTCATCTATCAAAAATATCTCAAACCTATGATAGAGGATAACTCTTTCTCACATATTAGTTTTGATGGAAATAGTGGTACAGCAGCTAAGATTGCGGAATTAATTACAGATATTGACGAACTCCTGCATACCTTACCGAGTGGTTATGAATTACGATTAATCGCTCTACTACATCTTTTATTCCATGAAATATATCTGACATATGTTAATGAGCCTAAAAAGCCACCGATGGAAAATAACGCATTTATCCAACAAAAAATGATTGAATATATCTACAATCACTTTAACGAAGAAATTATTTTAGATGATATCGCTCACGCAGGTAATGTAAGTCGTAGCCAGTGTGCAAAGATTTTTAAGAAATATGCTCATCTATCCCCAATGAATTTCTTAAATAAACACCGCTTAGAAATCAGTCTTCATTTACTACGTTCTACCACAAATAGTGTTTCAGAAATAGCACAAAGTTGCGGTTTCTTTGACCAGAGTTATTTCAATAGACTTTTCCTAAGAGAATATGGTTGTACACCACTTGCGTATAGAAAGAGTGGATGGAAAAGTCCATCTATCTCCTAATCCCACAACTAAAAAAATAACCTAGATAAATAATCTAAGTTATTTTTTATTATGCTTTTTTATATGTTCTAGAATAGATAATCATTTGTATAACAATACATACAAGAATTGATACTGTAATGTATACCAGCATCTGTGTCATATCTAAATAGCCATCAAACAACCATGCTTTAAATGAGAATAGTTCTTTTATGCTTGTCACAAACATTCCCTGTTCAACTCCATTCAATGATGTGTTCATATGCTCTAGTAACCCATTAATCAAGACATTTCTTAACACAATTGTAATCTGACTTGC
>JABZMB010000033.1 GCA_015256455.1 Solobacterium sp.
GAAGGTGGATATGCTCCATCATGCGTACCTGGAAACAACGGTCCATTAGAGACATTAGGTAACGAAGGTCCATTAGCTTTAATGGTTGAAGCTGTTGAGAAAGCTGGCTACAAGTTAGGTGAAGAAATCTGCTTTGCTATGGACTTAGCTGCTTCTGAATTCTATAACGCTGAAAAGGGTGTTTATGAATTGACACGTTCTGGTGAAGGTGATAAGACATCTGAACAGATGATTGACATGTTAGCTTCATGGGTAGAGAAGTATCCATTAATCTCAATCGAAGATGGTTTAGCTGAAAACGACTGGGATGGTTGGGTTAAGTTAACAGAACGTTTAGGCGAAAAGGTTCAGCTTGTTGGTGATGACCTCTTCGTTACAAACACAACATATATCAAGAAGGGTATTGAATTAAAGGCAGCTAACGCTGTATTAATCAAGGTTAACCAGATTGGTACATTAACAGAAACATTAGATTCTATCGAAATGGCTAAGGAAGCTAAGTACACAGCAGTTGTATCTCACCGTTCAGGTGAATCTGAAGATTCAACAATCGCTGACTTAGTAGTTGCTACAAACGCTGGCCAGATTAAGACAGGTTCTATGAGCCGTACAGACCGTATCGCTAAGTACAACCAGTTGATGAGAATCGAAGAAGAATTAGGTGAAGTTGCAGAATACCGTGGAAGACAGGCTTTCTACAACGTTAAGGCTCTTTCTTCAAAATAAGAATGATTTGAAAAAGTTCACTCATATGTGAACTTTTTTTATGAATAAATATTTTTTTGGATAGACTATGAACTTAATATTGGTATAAATTCACATTAAATATGATAATATAATCAGTAGTCATTTATGGCTTTCTCTCTGGTTTGATTCTTTCTTAGCAAAAAGTTAAAAACTGTGAGGTTTTTTCATTTTAAAGGTAGCCTATCTCCAAGTAATTAATAGCGTTTTATTATAGTTGTTTGTTTTTTTCAATCATCCATCCAATTATCCAACCAATCACAAGTAGATAGTTTTCGATAGCTCCTACTAGATTAACAGTTTCGTGCATTTGTAAGTAATGGATGAAGTGATTTGTACCAATCCCAATACCACCAAGAATCAAAGCGAGTAGAATGGATTGTAAATAGATCCAATTATAATGACGATAGGCAGTAATTAATATTACAAGGACTGCTATATTCCAAAAACCAATTTCTCTTTGCCATCCTGTTGAGATACCATATGCCGCATGGCTACCCATATATTCTGGTGCGAAGATTTGAAGAACTGCAGCACCAGATATCGCAATGATTAAAATGATAAATAATATACGTAAGAGAAGATTCATTCGCTGTTGTTTCATGTTGTAGACCTCCTAAAAATATAGAAAATAGTAATCTTACACGCAAGTACTTGTCAAGACGAGCCAAATAATTCGTGTTGAATCCCCAAAAAATACAAATAATTTATCGGATAGCTTCCCTTAAAAAATAAATTGAATGATACTATTAAAGTAGGAGGATTTCAAAGATGAAATTTATTGATGAAGCACGTGCGTATCAAGATAATATGATTGAAGATTTACGTGAGCTTGTAAAGATTGAATCCGTACGTGATGACGCTGCTGCGACAAAAGAAGCACCTTTTGGACCAAACATTGCAAAGTGTTTAGACAAAGCATTAGAGATTGGCAAACGCGATGGTTTTAAAGTAGAGAATGTAGATGGTTATGCTGGTGTAATTCAGTATGGTGATTTAGAAGAATCTGTTGGTGTACTTGGTCATTTGGATGTTGTGCCTATCGGTGATGGCTGGACATTTGATCCACTTGGTGGAGAAATTAAAGATGGCTATATCATGGGTAGAGGTACTTGTGATGATAAGGGTCCTGCAATTGCGGCTTATTATGCGATGAAGATTCTAAAGGACAAGGGATATAAGTTAAAACATAATATTCAAATGATTTTGGGTACAGATGAAGAAAACACATCTGCTGGTATTCTTTACTATAAGAAAGTACGTAAGAATCCAATTATGGGTATTGTACCAGATGCAGACTTCCCATGTATCTATGCAGAAAAGGGTATTTTAGACTTTGCTGCAAAAGGTAAGATTGATTCCTGTATCAAATATATGAAGTCTGGTACTGCATTTAATGTAGTTATCAGTAAGGCAGATGTTATCGTTGATAAGCCACTTGAAAAGGAATACTTTGAGAAGTTCTTACTTGCAAATGAACTAACTGGTGAATGCCATGAAGATGAAGCTGGATCACATTATCATATCGATGGTAAGCCATTCCATGCATCTCGCCCTTATATGGGTGTCAATGCGGCTGTGAAGATGTTTGAATTTATTGGCAGTTGCTATAACGATGAATTTAGCTTAAATGCTGTGAAGTTATTTAAGGATCCATATGGTGTTGGATTAAAGGTTGCATATGATGGAGCATATATGGGGCCTTTAACTTTCAATATAGGTAAGGCAAATATTGAAGATGGTCAGGTGTACTTTGCATTAGATTATCGTTATCCAAACGAATGTGAAGGTAGTGATTTACTAAAGAGAAGTGCAGATATCATCAAGGAAGTATTACATATTGATACAGAATTAGTAGATGATTCCAAATGGTTATTGAATGATCCTAACAGTGAACTGATTCAAACTTGCTTGAAGCACTATCGTGCATTTAGTGGTGATACTTATACACCTCCTCTACGTATCGGTGGTGGTACATATGCTCGTAGTTTTGATAACTTTGCGGCATTTGGTCCTATCTTCCCAACACGTGAATATGCGTCATGGGTAGGTGCTGAACATGAAGCAGATGAAGGATTTGAAATTGAAACAATGATTCTTGCTTGTGCAATTTACGCAAACGTTCTATTTGATTTAGCTTGTGAACAATAAAGAACGAAATGATTTAAATTAGGAA
The DNA here is from genome assembly GCA_015256455.1 of Solobacterium sp. Taxonomy (GTDB): domain Bacteria; phylum Bacillota_I; class Bacilli_A; order Erysipelotrichales; family Erysipelotrichaceae; genus Bulleidia. Next base: position 2,921 of record JABZMB010000033.1, read on the forward strand.
GTGTCTATGGATACTTCCTTTTATGATGGATAATCCATGTGCGAATGGTGTAATTATGTGGTTAAATAATATGTATGAAAACAACCAAGAAGTTACCGGTACAAGATAGAGTATTTTCATTACGCTATTATTGGCATGGGTTACCAGAAATTTTGTATTATCAGATTCCTGCAAAAATCATTCTTTTTATGATGGTTTCCTTTGTGGAAGGAATTCTTGGTTCTATCATGAACCTAACGGGTATCTACTCTGTAAGTAGTGGGGAACTTCCATCATTACTACGTAGCTGGTATGGCTGGGCTGTTTTAATTGCTTTATCAATATTATTTACGATATATATGGCACTTGATATTATCATACTGATTTTATTAAGTCGTAATATTCTATATAATCAAAAGAAAAAGATGAAGGAAATCATCTCTACTGCAGTGCGTATATCTCGAAAGTTCATTAACTTTAGGGGTTGTCTAGTTGGAATGTATTTTGCAGTTATTATTCCACTGAATACCGCAATGATAGGTTTGCATCTAACAAAACATGCAGTACCACAGTTTATTTATTCTGTTATTCGTTCAAATCACGTATATATGCTTGCATATGTTATTTTAGTATTACTTTTAGACTTTGTTGGAATGATTCATATATTTACTTTCCATGGAGTTCTTTTTGATAACTATTCGCTAGCTACATCTATGCATGAATCAAGAAATTTGTTTTTCAAAAACTGGAAGAGTATTGTTTTATCGTATTTAAAATTCTTTGGTATGTTCTTAGTGATACTTGTAGTAGGGGTAGTGAGTATTATTGTTATACCGTACTATGTATCACATTGGATTATGCATGCAAAATTCTGGTATCACTATCTGATTATTATGGTAGTGATTATGGGACTTATTTTCATCTTCTTATTTACAATGATATTTATTCAAGCACAAGCAATGTGTATCACTCGTGTCTATGACGAATGCACACTTGCAGGATATCAAGAAGAGAAGTTTACTACACCAGTTCTATTCCAAAAGAGTTTCCGCTTTGTTATATCGATAAGTGTGTTGGTATCACTTATATTGGGTTATGTTGGTGCGAAGGTTTTCGATGACTTATTTCCAAAGGAATATGTAACAGAAGTGATTGCACATCGTGGTGGAGGAGATTTATCGACAGAAAATACGGTAGAGTCAATTCGTGCTGCGATAGAGGCTGGTGCCTCTGCATCCGAAATCGATGTTCAAAGAACTGCAGATGGTCATTATGTTATCTTTCACGATAATACGCTAAAACGTTTATGTAATGATCCCCGTACAGTACAAGAGCTCACGCTTGAGGAGATTAAGAGACTCAGAATTACAGCCCCTGATGGTCATCAGGTGAGAATCGCAACATTAGAAGAGATACTAAATACTGCAAAAGATGAAATTAAACTCTATATCGAATTAAAGGGTAAAAGTGCAGGAATGCAGATGGCAAATGATGTCTATCAAATGCTTGTCGAAAGAGATATGGTCAATCAAGTACGAATCATTAGTTTGAATGCAAACCTGATTACACAAGTAGAACGAACCTATCCGGATGTAGAGACAGAGTATCTCTGCTTTATTGCCTATGGAGAAATTGAGTCGATGGAAGTAGATGCGGTTGGTTTAGAAGAAGAATTAGCTACTACACAAAGAATTGATAACCTGCATGAAGCAGGGAAGAAAGTTGATGTATGGACTGTAAATTCCTTTGGATCAATCATACGATTTATGGTATCAGATGTAGATGGTATTATCACTGATAGCGTTCAACTGGCATTGAATATTAGAGATGGAAAGAGTGATTTACCTGACTTTACAAGGTTGTTACGAATTTTCTTCCCGCAATTCTAATATGCATGCATGTATTCATGTGTGATATGAGTTTGAATAATTTATAATGTATTAATTTTCTTATAATCAACAATGATGTATAATAAAACCACTGTAAAGTTAAGGTGAATTATTCATAGCTTTATAGTGGTTTTAATGAATATAAAAGGGAGATATTATGGAAAACTTCATTCGTAATTTGACAAAAGAGAAGACTCTGATTAATAAAGTATTCCTTGCGTTATTATGCAGCCAGTTGGCAATCATTCTTGCTTCATTCTTTAAGATTGCAGTATTGCCAAGCTTTGGAAAACTAAATCTATACGCAATGGCTAGTATGGCAACACTATTTTTAATTTCATCAGTCATTGAAATAGTGTTTACATTAAAGAAAAATGAAAAAGTATTTATTACACTTAGAGTTGTTAACTTATTATGGCTATTTAGTTTAATTGGACACATTGTAAAGCAAATTGAAGATTTACAAAAGACAGAATCGTTGTTAGATTTTGGTGCTGGTGTGGTAGAGAACCTATATTCATGGTTATCATTTGGTATTGTTAATTTCTCAATCCCTAGATCTGGATATTCTTATTTATTAGGTACAGTCAATATTATTCGCATTCTAGCGGATATTAGCTTAGTTATCTTACTAATATATGTATATTTAAGATTTTTCAAAAAGGATGAATTTGATATGACACCATGTATTGAAGGTAGTTTAATTGCAAAGTTACAGACTGCATATAATCTAGACAAGGTTGTAACAGGAGCAAGTGTTGCATTAATTCTTTCACTATTCTTGAGATTTTGGAGTAATGGACGTATTGCAGTGCCTGCATTTGGTACAAGACCATTTATTGCATCAGCGACAATAGCTCTTAGTGTATTTATGATTCAAGGAGTACTTGTAAAAGATGCGCAGAAGTTAGAAAGATCTATTCTTATAGTGCTTATTACATTTATCCTTTGGAATCCAATCTCTGCGTTCCGTCAGGGTGTCGGTGTTGGATATCTATTATATTTAGTTGCAATCATTACACTTGGTGTTGTCTATATTAAACGTCATGAAGTAAAGAAAGTAGCAGAACCACAGCCTGTACAACAAAAAGAAACTACAAAACCTGAAGAGTCTATAAAGGAAGAAACCGTTATAGTGGAAGAGCAGTCTGTTAAAGATGAGCAACCAGTTGATAAAGAAGAATCAAAACCTGAAGAAATTATCAAGGAAGAAAAGGCGGTAGTAGCAGAAGAGCCTGTTAAGGGTGATGAGGCTGTAAATGATGAAGATTCCAAATCAGAAGAAGAGGATTCTGATAAGAAGTAAAGTGGTATTGGACATCAATATAAAGCGATGGTATAATACTGGGGCAAGCGAAAGGAGCTTTTTAGATGCTTAACGCTATATTAATGATTGTATCGGCTTTGCTGATTATTTTATCACTATTACAGGGTGGAAAATCTGACGGTATTTCTAGTGCATTCACTGGAAATGGCGGTTTAAATCTATTTGCCAACACAAAGGAAAGAGGATCTGAAAAGGTCATTTCTAATCTAACGTTGGTACTTGGAATTGCATTTTTTGCTTTAGTTATCGCGATAAGAGTGATTAAGTAACCGGTGAAAGCCGGTTTTTTCTTACGAAGAGACATTTGGTTTATCAGATATTGCTTAGAATAAGCTATAACAGAAAGAAGAATTATGGAAAATTTAAAACAAAGATTATTAGAATACATTGAAAATCATCCAAAGAAGAATCGTAAAGTAGACGATATTTTAAGCGCACTTGGAATGACTTCTTCATCCGATTTCGTAAAAGTAAGCCAAGCTTTATCTGAATTAGAAAAAGAATTATTGCTATTTAGAGCAGATGATAACCAATATTTAACACAAAAACAGGCTGGTGTAGTAACTGGTAGAATTTCTATCAATCGCTCAGGACTAGGTTTTGTAGACCGTGAGGATAGAGAATCGATTAAGATTGATCCTACTGATCAAAATACTGCATTAGATGGAGATACTGTACTTGTCCGCTGCAAGCCTTGGGAAACATATGGTCAGGTTTTAAGAGTTATTTCACGTGCTAAGGATTTTATGATTGGCACTTTCTTACAACGTGGTAAGAGACTAAAGTTTATTCCTGATGATGAAAAACTTCAGGATAAGCTTTTGACGGTAAAATATGATCAAGATTTTCTTCCTGTTGAGGGAATGAAGGTTCTTTGTCGTATACAGAAGTATGGCGCTGCAATTGTTTTATATGTTGAACGTGTCATTGGTTATAAGGATGACCCAGGAGTGGATATTCTCGCGATTCTTTTAGATCATGATATTGATCCAAAATTCCCTGAAGCTGTTATGGAAGAGGTTAAAACAATTCCCCAGGAAATTCAGGAAAGTGAAAAGAAAGAGCGCGTTGATTTAACAAATGAAACAACCGTTACAATTGATGGTGATGATTCTAAGGATTTTGATGATGCCGTTAGTGTAACTCCTGTTGAAAACGGTTGGGTATTAAAAGTATCTATCGCAGATGTATCCCATTATGTAACAGAGAATAGTGCTTTAGATAAAGAAGCTCTTGCACGTGGTTGTTCAACATACGTAACAGATAGAGTTGTACCAATGTTACCACACGAATTGAGTAATGGTATCTGTTCCTTAAATCCATATGTAGAAAGATTAACAATTACTTGTCAGATGAATGTAAATCACAGTGGCAAGATTGATGAGTACTCGATTTATCCAAGTGTGATTCGTTCTACAGAACGTATGACATACGCAAATGTAAACAAAATTCTTGATGGCGATGAAAAACTTCAGGATGAATATAAGCATTTAGGAAATCTATTCTTTGATTTAAGAGATTGTGCTGATGCAATTCGTGCAAGTCGTACGGCGAAGGGTGCTATTGACTTTGATGGTACAGAAACAGTTGTAGAAGTTGATGAGAATGGTTATCCGATTGATGTACATGCACGCATAAGTGGTCATGCGGAAAGAATCATAGAAGACTGTATGATTGCGGCCAATGTTTCCGTAGCTAACTATATGAAGTGGTTAGATGTACCATCTATCTATCGTATTCATGAGTCTCCAACTGCAAAGAAGATGAAAGAATTCGTTCGTATCTCGGAAGGTATGGGACATAAACTGGTATTAGGTAAAACAGCAATTTATCCAAATGAATTGCAGAGATACTTAGCATCAGTGCACGATATTCCAGAATATCCAGTATTAAGTACTATGTTACTAAGATGCATGCAGAAGGCAAGATATGATGCTTCTTGCGTAGGACACTTTGGTCTTGCAGAAGATGAGTATCTACACTTCACATCACCAATTCGTCGTTACCCAGACTTGATTGTACATCGCATGTTACGCAAGTATTGTTTCCAAGCAAATGATAGCTTAGAGCAACGTGCAATTGATCTAGAAAAATGCAAAGAACAAGCTGAACATGCAAGCATTCGTGAAAGAAACAGTCAAGATGCGGAATACGCATGTGAAGATATGAAGATTGCTGAATACATGCATGAAAGAATTGGTAAGACTTACTCTGGTATTATTTCAAGTATTACAAATTTTGGAATGTATGTAAAACTAGAGAATACTGTAGAAGGTATGATTCGTGTTGCGGACTTAGATGATGACTATTATGAGTTTAATAAAGACCGCTTTGAACTAGTTGGTCAAAGACGTAAGAAGACATATCGTATCGGTATGCCAATCAACGTAAAGGTTATTGGTGCTAGTAAGGAAGCTGGAACAGTCGACTTTGAAATTGCAAAGAAACCATCTAGATTTGCATCTGGACGTGATCGTTTCTCTAATGATCGAGGTTCTAATTCAACACGCAAGCCACGAGAAGATAGAAAATTTGGTGATAAGAAATTTTCTGATAGAAAGTTCTCTGATAAAAAGATTGGCGATAAGAAGTTTGGAGACAAGAAACTTGGCGATATAAAGGATAGAAAATCTTTCTCATCTGATAAACGCAGAAAATTTGATGGATCTAAAACATCGCGTGCAAAACAAGGTGATAAGAAACCTTTCTTTAAAGGAAAATCAACCGGAAGGAAGATGACGCATGGCAGAAAAGACGCATGAAAAAACAGTAGCCCTAAATAGACGTGCTTCACACGACTATTTCCTTGAGGAGAAGTTCGAGTGTGGTATTGTGTTGACAGGCACAGAGATAAAATCAGTTAGACAGGGAAAGATTCAATTCCAAGATTCCTATATTTCTATTTATCGTGGAGAAGCTTGGATCAAAGGAATGCATATCTCTCCATACAAGTATGGAAATATCTTTAATGTTGATGAAACACGTGATCGAAAGCTATTATTACATAAGTTAGAAATATTCCGTTTACACCAAAAAGTAAAGCTAAAAGGTTATACTCTAATTCCTGTACGCATGTACTTAAAGGATGGAAGAGCCAAACTTGAAATTGCACTTGCGAAGGGTAAAGATCTGTATGACAAACGTGAAACAGAAAAATTACGTGATGCAAAACGTGCGATGGAGAAGGCATTAAAAGTACATTAACTAAAAACAAAATCCCAAAATGGGGATTTTGTTTTTAAACCTCTAGTTTCATTTTTGGCAAGATACTTGCAATGAACCTTGTAGCGTGATATATTCCAATTGCGTTACAAATAACGAATGGGGCTGTCATGGTTTCGACAGGTTTATGTTTGATTTGTGCGGCAGTGGAGTGGTGACCTAATCACTAAATAAATTTAAACGCAAATAGAACAAATAGTTTTGCTTTTGCTGCCTAAGAACGCTTGATGCGTTGCAGCAACCCAATCAATGCTTTAGCCATTCTGTATTGATTGCGTAAATAAATGGATACGGTGAACCCAATGCCTGTAGGGGGAACCCGACAATTTACAGGTAAATTCAATAACTTGTTCGCTCACTGTCGTGGTTATTGTCTTACTTTACAGTGAGATAAACTGTAGATGCGCAAATGTGGGACTATTCTTGGACAGGAGTTCGACTCTCCTCAGCTCCACTAAAAGATAAAAACGGCCTTAGAGTCGTTTTTATTATGACTATGTGGAAAAAATTTGAATATTGTGAATCACATTGTTAGTTATAGTGAACTATGCTAATCTAAAACTGAAGTTAGATTAAATTTTGAACTAATAATGAAGTTGTTATGTGTGTTTTTGACTATAAGTATAACCGAAAGGAATAGTGATAAGAATGCTAAGTCAGAAAGAAAAGGCAACAATTACAAGAAAGTATCAAAAGCGAATGAAATCTGCATGTCAAAATTTACTTGCAAAAAGATATGGTGTAGATAAGGTAGAACCTTATTGGCAAAAGATAGAAGAACGATATAATCAAATGTTAGATGAAGCACCAGATATTGGTGGTGAAGCAAATTCAATGAGTCATAATCTCTATGAAGTAGCGTGGATAATTGCTCTCTATGATGTCGTAGGAAGAAACTTAACAAAGGAAGAGATAGATACTGTAATTCATGATGTTATGGAAGATGGTTTGAATACTCTTCGCAAAATTCCAGGTAAGTTTTTGCTCGAAAGAAAGTTTATACGAAAACTTATCATTAAATCGTTAGATAAATATCAGAAAAAACTAGAACCACATCTACACAAAGATTGGCATAATACATGGGGCATGGAAGTACAACATGATATCGATGATGGTGTTCACTTCGTACTAAGAGGATGCCCAATTAAAGATTATTGCGAGAAACATGGAATGATGGAGATTTTGCCATATTTTTGTAATATGGATCATCAGATGATACAAGCATTGCAACTATACCTAATACGATCAAAAACATGTTCTAATGGTGATGACATATGTGAGTATACAATTGTTACAAATGAAAATCCTTTAGTAGATAATAATCCTATTTTTGTTAAGGATGATGGATTGATTCTGACAAAGAAAATATAAGTTCAAATACTGAAAAATATAAAGAATTTTTTAGTAAGATGTGTTTCCAATGATTTCTTTTATGATTTTGGTGATACTATAGTTCTATGGAAAAGGAGTTACTATGTTAAAACAAATTAAATGGAGATCTATATTAGTTGGAATTGGATATATTCTTGCAGGTTTATTATTAATCGTTTATCCAGAAAGTAGTAGAGATCTCATTGCGTATGTGTTAGGTATTGCATTAGTTGTATACGGTATTGTTTCTCTTACAACATACTTTGTTATCAATGTAAAAGAAAGCTTGCGTCGTAATGAATTCTCGATTGGCATTATGGCAATCTTAGGTGGTCTTATCATTATCTTTAAACAACAAATCTTACTGGATATTATTCCAATCCTACTTGGACTGGTTATCATTGCGGATGGTTTTGATAAGTTACAGAATGCAGTCGTTGCGAAACGAATAGGTTCATCCCAATACGCAACGTACATTGTATTAGCAGCTGTTTCTATCGTACTTGGTTTTGTTGTTATGTTTGTTTTGACTGGAGCAGAACTGCAAAAAATCTTGTTTGTTGTAATTGGGGTAAGCTTAGTTTACTGTGGAGTATCTGATATCTTCGTAGTCTTATTTATTGCAGATAAATTCCATAAGTTCTTGAAGAGTTTTGAAGTAAATGGAAAGATTGTTGATGCGGAAGCTGAAGAAGAAAGAGTAGTAGAAACCGAAAAAGAAACTAGTGAAGAAGAGAAGTCGGAATAGCCTGACTTCTCATTTTCGATACAATCACTTAAAATAGATACATGGAGGAAGTTTTTAATGTTTAATGATTGGTTTAAAATTGGTCCTATAACTGTACATGGATATGGATTCATGATTGCAGTTGGAATTTTGTTTGCGTTCTGGTTATCAGAACGTCTAGCAAAAAAACAAGGACTAGAATATGAAAAGATTGATGGAATGATTTTCTTTATCATCATCTTTGGATTTATTGGAGCGAAGTTACTCTACATTGCGACGGTGTGGGATACATTCTTGAAAAATCCTGTTGTAATTTTGAGTAATGAAGGATTTGTAGTTTATGGTGGTATCATCGCTGGTATTATTGCGGCATGGATCTACTGTAAGTGGAAAAAGTGGGACTTCATGAGGTATGCAAATGTATTAATGCCTGCGGTTTCACTTGGACAAGGTTTTGGACGTATTGGATGTTTCTTTGCGGGATGCTGTTATGGTATTCAAACAACAGCTTGGTATGGTGTTGAATTTCCGGCTGAGTCTCTTGGACCTGGAGCTGGAATCAAGGTAATTCCTACAGAGTTAATTTCTTCTGCAGGTAACTTCTTAATCTTTGCATTCTTATTAAGAAACTTATTAAAGGGTAAGCATCCAGAAGATACAGCAGCATGGTATTTAGTTCTTTATGGATTAGGTAGATTCTTAGTAGAGTTCTTACGTGGTGATTTAATCCGTGGACAGATTTGGATTTTCTCTACCTCACAGTTTATTTCTATCTTTGTATTCTTAGCAGGAGCATTCTTGTTATGGTATAGACAGAATCATTCAGATTTGAAAAAAGAGGTAGCCGCATGAGAATCGGTATTGCAAATGATCACGCATCCGTAGAGATGAAGAAGGAACTTGTTGCATATCTTGAATCACAAGGTCATGAGGTTGTTAACTATGGTACAGATTTATCTGAAAGCACAGATTATCCTATCTGGGGTGAAAAGGTATCAATGGCTGTTGTAAATGGTGAAGTAGAACGTGGTATCGCAATCTGTGGAACTGGTGTTGGAATCGGTATTGCATGTAATAAAGTTAAAGGTATTCGTGCATGTATCTGCTCTGAACCATATAGTGCTAGATATTCAAGACTACATAATAACGCAAATATCATTGCGTTTGGTTCAAGAGTCATTGGAATTGAAACAGCGAAGATGCTTGTAGATGAATTCATGAATACTGAATTTGAAGGTGGCCGCCATGAACGTAGAGTTAATATGGTGATGGACATTGAAGCGAGAAACTTTTAACCGGTGAATGCCGGTTTTTTCTTTTGGCAAAAAGAAAAACCTTCACGAATGTGAAGGCTATTGTACTACTGGTAATTCAAAGTCTTCTTTCTTTTCAAGAATCGCCATGAATTCTTCGCCAGTAATTGTTTCTTTTTGATATAAGAACTGAGCAATTCGATCAAGATCGGCTTTATGTTCTGTTAATAGTTGTTTTGCTTTTTCGTGTTGTTGTTTCACGAGTGCTACAACCTTTTGGTCAATTGTTGAAGCTGTACCATCTGAACATGCAAGTGATGCATCACCACCAAGGTATTTGTTATTTACAGTTTCCATTGCGACCATATCGAATTCATCACTCATACCATAACGAGTAATCATTGCACGAGCAATCTTTGTTGCTTGTTCGATATCGTTGGAAGCACCTGTAGTAACTTGTCCAAATTCAACTTCTTCTGCTGCACGACCACCTGTAAGTGTCGCAATACGATTTTCTAATTCAGACTTCGTGTAAAGAGGATGATTACCTTCTTCTACCTGCATTGTATAGCCTAGAGCACCACTTGTACGTGGGATGATTGTAATCTTCTGTACAGGTGCACTATGTGTTTGTAATGCTGCAACTAATGCATGTCCTACTTCGTGATATGCAACAACTAGTTTTTCTTTATCCGTTAAAATTGCATTCTTCTTTTGGTAACCTGCAATGACAACTTCAATACTTTCTTCTAAGTCTTTCTGACTTACTGCATTTCTCTTTTCACGTACTGCACGTAGAGCTGCTTCATTAATGATGTTCGCAAGTTCTGCACCAGAAGCACCAGAAGCCATGCGTGCAACTACGTTATAATCAATACCAGGTTCTGTCTTAACTTTCTTTGCGTGAACTTTTAAGATATCTTCGCGACCTTGAAGGTCAGGTAACTCAACTGGAACACGACGGTCAAATCTTCCTGGACGTAGTAGAGCAGGATCTAGATTTTCAGGACGGTTTGTAGCTGCTAGTACGACAATACCATTATTGCCTTCAAATCCATCCAT
>JABZMB010000100.1 GCA_015256455.1 Solobacterium sp.
GCCAGAAAGGAGAGTATGATATCTCGTCTTCTCAGGACGAAATTATCATACAAGAAAGTATGAAGATTGTAGTTGTAGGTGGTGTAGCTGGTGGTGCCAGTGTTGCCGCAAGAGCTAGAAGAATCGATGAAACAGCAGAAATTATTATGTTTGAAAGAGGAGAAAATGTATCCTTCTCTAATTGCTGCCTTCCTTTCGCTTTAAGTGGAATCGTTGATAATAGCGATAAGCTAGTTTTGATGAATCCAGAAGAATTCTGGAATAAGTACAGAATTAAGGCTTTGGTAAAGCATGAGGTTACAGAGATTCATCCAGACAAGAAAGAAGTAGTTGTTAAGAACTTAGTTACTGGAGAAAGTTTTACAGAGAGCTATGATAAGTTAGCACTTTCCCCAGGTGCTAACGCAATCTTGCCAGCTTCTATCAAGGGTATCGATCGTGAGAATGTATTTGTAGTAAAGAATGTTACAGATATTAAGAAGATTGAAGCCTTTGTAGCTGCTAAGAATGTGAATAAAGTTACTGTTGTTGGTGGTGGTTTTATTGGTCTAGAAGTGGCTGAGAACTTCCGCGAAGCAGGAAAAGAAGTAAATCTTGTGGAAGGCTTACCACAGGTTATGAAACCTCTGGATGAGGATATGGCACAGATTCTCCATAAGGAAATCATTGATAATGGTATTAACCTTTATCTAGGAAAGACTGTTACAGAAGTTGGTGAAGGCGAAGTAGTCCTCTCTAGTGGAGAACATCTACCAGCTGAAGCAGTCATTATGGCAATCGGTGTAGCACCAGAAACAAAGTTAGCTAAAGATTGTGGTATTGAACTTGGTAAGACAGGTGCCATCTTAGTAAACTATAACTATCAGACAAACTATCCTGATATTTATGCAGTCGGTGATGCAATTGAAGTTACAAATAGACTTACAAATGATAAGACTAGACTTCCACTTGCAGGACCTGCACAAAGACAGGCAAGAGCTGCAGCAGACCATATGTTTGGCGAGTCACATATTAATAAAGGAGTTATCGGATCAAGTTGTATCCACCTCTTTGGCTTAAATGTAGCAAACACTGGTTTAAATGAAAGAGATTGTCAACAACACGGTTATAACTATGACTTTGCGTATACAATCCCAGGAGACAAGGTTGGTTTAATGCCAGATAGTAATCCACTCTTCTTTAAGCTTATTTTTGAAAAGCCTACAGGAAGAATCTTAGGAGCACAAGCAGTTGGTAAGGGTACTGTGGACAAGAGAATCGACGTGATTGCGGCAATGATTAGCATGAATGCAACACTTGAGGACTTGAAGGAATTAGAACTTTGCTATTCCCCATACTACTCAACAGCGAAGGATGTTGTGAACCACACAGCTCTTGTAGGACTAAACCTTCTACATGATAAGTTCAGACAGGTTCCAGTTTACAAGGTAAGAGAACTTGTAGAAAACAACGCATGCATTATTGACGTTCGTGAAGCAGATGAGTTTGAAAAGGGACACTTAATCAATGCAGTGAATATCCCAATGTCTCAATTCAGAGAGAGATTCAGTGAAATTCCTACAGATGTTCCTGTATACTTACACTGCCGTTCTTCACAACGTAGCTATAATGTAATCTGTGCATTACAGAAGCTTGGCTATACAAATGTTTACAATATTTCTGGTTCTTATCTAGGTATCAGTTTCTATGAATACTATAGAGATAAGGCAGAGGGCAGAAAGCCAATTGTGACAGAATATAACTTTGCGTAATCAATTACAAATTGTTGAAAAATGTTAAAGAATGGGGTTTCCTCATTCTTTTCATTATGCAAAATGATATAATCAAAAGCGCAGAGGTGCTAGCAACATGAATAAATTTTTATTAAAAATTATAACTGTGATGACCGTACTTACAAGTACGATTTCTACAGTTGTATACGCTGATGAAGAACAGACATCGAATGATAGTTCGACGGTACGTATTCTATTTACGCATGACTTACATGATCATATCGATTCCTATCGCGTGACGAATACAGAGACTGGTGAACCAGAAGTGATTGGTGGATATGCGGCACTAGCGGGGACGATTGCGGCCAATCGCAATGACCATACTGTATTAGTCGATGCAGGTGACTTCTCAATGGGTACATTCTATAACGCCTTATTTGAAAAGAGTGCACCTGATTTATCACTATTAGGAATGATGGGTTATGATGCGACAACACTTGGAAACCATGAGTTTGATTATGGTGTTGCCTCCCTTACAAAGATGATTGAAAATTCTACCAATACACCACCAATTCTCTGTAGTAACCTTACATTTGGTGAGGATGAAGAATCACAGGCGTTAAAGAAAGCCTGGGAAGATCATGGTGGTGCAGAATATAAAATCATTGAACGTGGTGGATATAAGATTGGCTTATTTGGTGTAATGGGTGAAGATAGTGTCTATTACACAGCTGCTGGCAACAATACTTTCCCTGATCGTATTGAAGCAGCCAAACATATGGTACAGAAACTCAAAGAAGAAGGTGCACAAGTCATTGTATGCCTTTCTCATAGTGGCACAAATAAAGATGCTAGTAAGTCAGAAGATGAAATCCTTGCGGATAAAGTAGATGGTATTGATGTGATTGTCAGTGGTCATACACATACTGTATTAACAGAACCAATTCATAAGAATAAAACATGGATTGTGTCTGCGGGATGTTTTGGTAAGTATCTTGGCTTATTAGATATCAATGCTGAGACAAAAGAGAAGATTGATTATCAATTGATTCCTATTACGGCAGAAAGTCCAGTTGACCAAACAATTAACGCAAAGATTCAAGAGTATAAAGCAGACGTTAATGAAAATTACCTCAAGCAATATGGATATACAATGGACCAATCGATTGGGTATACAAACTTCCCACTAACGGATGTGTATGAAGATTATTCCGCCTTTACAGGAAACTCTATGGCAGACCTCATTACGGATGCCTATGTATATGCAAGCAAGTTAACAA
>JABZMB010000034.1 GCA_015256455.1 Solobacterium sp.
ATCTGCTAAAATGAATCAGATGAAAAATATAGATATCAAAAAGTTAACACAATGGTATGACCAAAATAAACGCAGTATGCCTTGGCGTGATACGGGTAATCCTTACGATGTTTGGTTAAGTGAGATTATGTTACAACAAACACGTATCGAAGCTGTTAGACCAAAGTATCTTGCATTTAAAAAGGAGTTACCTGATATAGCAAGTTTAGCCAACTGTGATGACGATCGCTTAATGAGACTTTGGGAAGGCCTTGGATATTATAGTCGTGCAAGAAACTTGAAAAAATGTGCCATGTATTTGATGGAACATTATGATGGTAAGTTACCAGAAAACTTTGAACTGCTGAAGAAACTTCCAGGAATCGGTCCTTATACAGCGGGTGCTATCGCTTCAATTGCATATAATCTTCCAGCTCCTGCAATCGATGGAAACGTGCTACGTGTACTAGCAAGATATTATGGAATAACTGAGGATATTCGTTTGCCAAAGGTAAAAGAAATGATTGAAGATAAACTCAATGATTTCTACAGTTCTAAACATCCAGATTCTAGTTACTCCTCATTTAATCAAGGTATCATGGAATTAGGTGAAACAGTTTGTGTACCAAACGGTGCTCCCCAGTGCAAGAAATGTCCACTCAACAAAAACTGCTTTGCCTATCAAAATAAAATGACAGAAAGCATTCCATATCGTTCCTCTCTAAAAGAGAGAAAAATACTAGAACGTACACTTTTTGTAATTCGCGACAATCAATCATTCTTGATTCATAAGCGACCTCACAAAGGACTTCTAGCAGGATTATACGAATTCCTGGGGGTTGATGCACATCTAACAAAATCAGAGGTGATTCGTCATGTTGAATTGTTAGGTTTTACTCCGATCAAGATTACTACACTACCTGATGCAAAACATATTTTTACACATCTAGAGTGGAACATGCGTGCATATGAAATCAAAGTAGCTGAAATTCAGCACATATTAGATGAAAATTACTATCTTGTAAATAAAAAGGAACTGCAATCACTTGCAATCCCTTCTGCATTTAGAAAATATACTGATTGGTATTCTCTTAGAGACTAACTCATTCCTAGTGAATGGGTTTTTTAGTCTGCACTGCCATCTTGTTCAATCAAGTACTTCACTGCTTCAATCGCAGCCTTGATTGCTAGGTCTGTATCGTGAACTTGTGGGTTTGGTAAACCTGCTCTTTGACGTTCTTGGTTTGCGACTGTAAGTAGTACAGTTCCACAACGAACGTGTAAATAACTAGCTACGATAAATAGAGCAGCAGACTCCATTTCAGAAGCCTTCGCACCCATCTTGAGCCAAGCATCCCACTTACGAATTAAATCTGGTCCATTTGGAAGTGTTTCTGGACGATGTTGCCCATAGAAAGCATCTTTACACTCTACAACACCTGTATGATATGGATGTTCAACGCGACGAGCACCTTCTACTAGTGCATTAACAATATCTAAATCTGGAACAGCCGGATATTCAATTGGAGAGTATTCCTTAGAAGTTCCTTCCATACGGATAGCACCAGTTGCGATAACTAAATCACCACTCTTTACACTCAAATCCATACCACCACATGTACCTACACGGATAAATGTATCTGCACCAACTGCAGTTAACTCTTCCATTGCAATAGATGCACTAGGTCCACCAATACCTGTCGAAGTAACAGATACCTTTACACCATTTAACCATCCCGTATAAGTTACATATTCACGACAATCGGCAACGAGTTCCGCATCATCAAAATATTTTGCGATTTTAGCACAACGCTTTGGATCACCTGGCAAGAAGACATATCTACCTACATCACCCTTACCAACACCAGTATGATACTGTTTTCCGCTTCCTTCACTATAATCAATCATAAAAAGCCTCTCTTTCTACATATTATTACAATAACTTTTAGTGATTCTGTTGATGTAATTATATCAGACCACTATATGAAATAAATAAAATTACGCTAGATATGCGCTAAAATAAGCACTCATTTTAACTTGAGTAAAAATTTTTGATTTTTTTGAATAAAATGATTGCAAAGAAATTCTAGACATGCTATATTATACAAGCACTTGGCGCGTTGGTGAAGTGGCTTAACACACCGCCCTTTCACGGCGGCATTCACGGGTTCGAATCCCGTACGCGTCACTTTTTATTTTAGGGGCATCGTACAATGGTAGTACATCGGTCTCCAAAACCGCTGATGGGAGTTCGATTCTCTCTGCCCCTGCTGCTTACAGTCGATATAGGTCATGCATACACGCATGACTTTTTTCTTTTCTATAATTAAAAAGCAAGAACTTAATCTTGCTTACGTAATGGTTTTACACGCTGGATTGCAATCGTTGCTACAAATCCAGTTAATAAACCTGTTGGAATAGATAATAGTAAGAAATAAGGTAATACAACGATAAATGCTGGTTGCATATAGAAGAATGTAACAACCAATACCTGTCCTAAAGAGTGACCAATCGAACTCATCACTGAAGTAAACATTAAGGATGACTTTAATAAATCCATGAGAATCAAAATCAAACTGGATAATACTACACCAGCTAAACTAATCCAGAATACACTTCCGAAGATTGTTCCAGTTAAAAGATTACCAATCAATACACGCATCGCATTGACAATCAACATCTCCTTCACCCCTAGCATACGTAAGGCAACTAATGCCATGATATTTGCTAGACCAATACGGAAGACACCCATGAGCGGTGGTATCATTGTAGTTTCTAAAATATTTAACGTAATAGCGATAGCAGCTAAGAGTGCTAATACCGTAAAACGTTTTGTGCTAGATATACTCATTTCACACCTAGATATTCAGATAATAGATTTGCCGAACCAATAAAAACATCATTTGGCAGACAAGTGATTGGGATAATGCTATTTTCGTCTGCCCAACCCATTTTTACGCATAGTTGATTTGGACAATCGACCTCACGTACATGCCATTTCTTATCTTTTACTTCAACGTGTACTTCACCCACATTACCTGTAACAACATACTCTCCATCAACACCTGAATCGAACCATTTTACAACTTTTCCACGATGTACAATACCCACCCAGATTCCAACTGGCTTTTCTGTTGGAACACCAAGAGAATCTGCATTAGTACTAGGTTCTGTACTAGGTGTTGGAGTTGTTTCTGCAGTTGGCTCATCCTTCTTTGTAGGTTGTTTTTTGTTTTTAGCGATATTTAGACCAACAATACCTAATACTGCAATTAGGATAATACTGATCAAGATATATATTTCTTTCTTCTTCATAATGACAAAATTATAACATGATTAGACAAGTTTATCTCACCTAAGTTTGTTATAATAACGACATGAATATGAGTAACAAGTATTTTCAATGTCTAATATTTCCAATTATTCCAATCGTATTTACTCTACTTTGGCTAATTTTTGCGGGCTATGAAACAAATATTAGTGTCTTACTATCTAAACCTAATATTCGTATATTCCCCCTATTACTAGCCGGGATTTCTCTGTTTTATCTTTTTTTGAAATGCAAAGAATACACTAACAAATATATACGAATCCTATTCTTTGTCATTGCGATTCTTGCGTTACTATTCCCCTACATTGAATCTACTATTATCAAAAACATGCATCTAATCTTTGCATACGCTACGTTAGTTCTCTATGTATACCTGATAAAAGATATGCCTCAGTTTTTCCAGTATCGAATGTTATTTTTTGTGGCATGTATCTTCTGTTTCTTTGATTGTATCTTACAGATGAAGATTACTGGTTTATCTGAGATTGTATTCCTTTGGGTGAATGCATACATACTTACAAAATAAAAGTCGAATCTTACGATTCGGCTTTATATACTATTGATTTACTTCAGAAACTTTTTTACGTTCTGGACTTAAGTTATCGCAATAGAAACGTACAGCAACTGTACCTAATACACAGTTATCTTCTGTAGGTTCAACGATATAATAGTCACCTTCAAGCATGCAGTTATATAATGCTTGGCATACTGTCTTAAGGTTATCCTTACCAGCTTCAAATTGAGTCAATAATGCGTCAGCACTTAATTCAATATAGAGCCAATCTAAAGCCTTAGCTTCACCCTTCTTCCAGTTGATTGCATCTTCGTAATCTTTAACTGTCTTTAAATCTAAATCTTCCACCTTAGCCTTAGCTGTCTTCTTAACTACCTTCTTCTTTGTAGTTTCCTTCTTAACAGTCTTAGCAGCTGGTGCTTCCTTCTTAACTTTCTTTGCAGTTGTAGCTTTCTTTTCAGTAGCTTCCTTCTTTTCAGCCTTCTTTGCTGGTGCAGCCTTCTTCTTGGTAGCCTTCTTTTCAACTACTTCTTCTGCTACTTCTTTAACAGTTTTCTTTGTTGGCATGTTAGCAAATCCTCCTTTTTCTACTGCTTATGCGAATTATATCATAATTTTATTATAATTTTTCACATTAGATTTCTGTAAGTGTTAATATATGGTTGTAAAGGATATAAAACATGATCGTTAGTCGTAAAGAAATGCTTGAGATTGAAGAAAAATCTGGGCTTTCATCATTTGATTTAATCAATCTTGTCGGCAAAAAATTAGCTGTCCATCTGTTACCATATTTAGATGTTAAATCTAATATTTTAGTACTGGCTGGAAATGGTAATAATGGTGCCGATTGTTTTGCACTTATCAACAATTTAAAACAATTTCATATCAAGTTGATTTTGGTGAATGGTCTTCCAAACAATCCTGATGCAATGAAGATATATCAACAAGTTTCACCTTCAATCATTCAACCTCTGACGGCTTTAGATACATGCTTGAAGGAATGTGATGTTATCATTGATGGTATTTTTGGTTTTGGATATCATGGCAAATTGTCAGAAGATAAACGTGTAGTATTCAAGCAAATACAGAATGCAAATAAACCGATTTATAGTATCGATATTAATTCTGGTGCTGAATGTGATTCTGCCATGCATGATTCATTCGCATTACATTCTACAGTAACGTTTGCGATAGACTGTTATAAGCCTTTCCATATACTGCAGAAGTATCATCATCTTTTTGACAAGTTAGAACTTATTTCACTGGATATACCGCATCCAAAACAAAGTAGTTTTTTGGAAATGAATCAGACTCTCTTCTTCCAAAATCTTGCAAAACGAAAAGAAACTGCACATAAAGGCAGTAACGGAAAGATATTACTTGTTGGAGGTTCCTATGGAATGGCTGGGGCAATCAGCCTAAATATCACCGGTGCAAAAGCCCTGGGTTTTCCATATATTGAGGTAGGATGTATTGATGGTATCTACCCTATTGTTGCCACAAAGCACACAACACCAGTATTCCATCCATTCTCGGCACATAATGTTGAACAACAGCTCGCTTCAACAATTGAACATGTGAATGCAGCTGCTTTTGGTAGTGGGGTTACACAAATGTTTGAGAAAGAATTATGTCTTGATCTGATGATTCAAAAATGTCATGCTCCTTTGATATTAGATGCTGAAGGCATACGCATGTTGCGATATAACACATGGAAATTACGTTTTGCAAAGTCACCAATTATCCTAACACCGCATATCGGAGAATTTGCAGACTTATTCCACTTAGAAAAAGAAGAAGTCATGCGCAATCCTTTGCACTATGCCTTAAAGTGTGCAAAAGAATTAAAAGTATATATTGTATTAAAATCAGCACATACAATTATTGCTACCCCAAACGGTCAATGTTATATTAACCAAACAGGTAATGAAGCCTTGGCTCAAGCTGGTAGTGGTGATTTACTGACTGGTATGTTAACTGCACTACTTGCATATCATTGTGATATCTTTACTAGTCTACGTATGGGTGTATGGCTCCATGGCTATATTGCAGATAGGCTTGTTGAACATCACTCTAAGATGCATATGAATCTAGAAGATTATCCCACAGCAGTCGATCAATTCTTCTATGAAAATGGGTATTAAAAAACGAGGACACCCTCGTTTTTTTATCCCTTTAAACCTTCTTCTTGACGTTGCATATTCTCTACAACAACATCATAGATGTCACCGATAGATTGTGCATATTCAAGTACCTTCCATGGTTCATTTGTATGATAATGAATTTTAATTAAAGTATCATCACCAACAACTAATAAGCAGTCACCTCGAAAATTCTCTGTAATATAGTCATTAATAACATCTTCATCTAAATCATGTCCATCAATTAATAACTGTGTATCAAATTTAAATTCTAACTGTTCCATTTAAGTACCTCCATTAGATGTTGTTATTATATCACGCTTTTAACGAAAACAAGTAGATATCAATAACAGGGCTTTTACTTAGATGTTGTGTATATAGTCTTGAGGTAGCCTATGAAAACATCTTTAACAAAAATACAACTCCAGCATATGATTCAAGAGAATTTAACAAACATCTTTTATCCCAGAAACTATCTAACATTCTTAAAACAATTGTGCTATTTCCATGAGGAATCAACTGAGAATATTATTTTAATCTTTACACAATGTCCAACTGCTACATATGTCTTAACCTATAAAGCTTGGCAAAGATATCACCGTACTGTTCGTAGAGGTTATACTGCCATTTCACTACTATCAGATAGCGACAATAAAAAGCAACTACATGCTGTCTTTGATATCACACATACAGTTGGTAAGGAATTTATACCTAAGCATATAGGTATAAATATAAACCAATTAAGAAGGATTCTTGTCTTTCTAACATCCAAAGTTGTGACTGACACAATTCTTTCAGTTACAACCGATGATATTACGATACAAACCAAATATGCATTACAAAGATATATTTATCATTTAATCAGATTACATTTTCCACAATATTCTTCAAGTGAAATTGAAATGAAAAGTATACTCTACTGTATCTGTTTCTACTATGGAATAGACGTTAGTGAATATAATTTTTCTTCTATTACACTTTGGGCAAAACAAAAAACGAATCACGATTTAAGAGAAGCCCTAAATGTCATTCGTTCTATAACTGCTTTTTTAATCGATACAATTGATTACATGTATCTTAGTCATGAATATTCTTAGCAACTGGCAAACTCCATTTATGTAAAATTGCCAGTGCTCTTACTAAGATTGTCACACCAATTCCTACCCAGATACCAAATGAGATGTTCCCTGCATGCATTAACATTGCGCATGGAATCGCACCGATAATTGATGCAATTGCATACACATCTGTATGAAAGATTTGTGGTAATTGATTGACGCAGATATCACGGAACAAACCTCCACCAACACCTGTTAATACACCACAGAATACAAGTAAGAAACTATGTGCTGTTGGATGCAAGAAGAAAGCCACACGTACACCTACTGCAGTAAACACGCCTAATCCTATCGCATCTGCAATCAATAAGAAATTCTTATACGCATTTTTCTGCGTAATCTTATTTGTATTCACATTGAAGTAGGCAAATAAGAATACGACAACAGAAGTTACACTAGCGACAACGACATACACTGGATTGGAAAACGCACTTGGTGGTACACTGCCTAGTACAATATCACGCATAATTCCACCAAACGTTGCGGTAATAACCCCAATAATCACAACCCCAAAGAAGTCCATCTTCGATTTCATTGCGACAAGTGCTCCAGAAATCGCAAACGCTATGGTACCTACTATTTCTAATATAAATATGTATTGATTCATATCATCCTCGTTATAATCTGTCCGTATTATACCAAAATTAAAAGTGCGTGTTCAACGCACTTTTATATAACTTATTCAGTTTCATCTTTTGGATGATAGATTTTCTCTGCAACGATTTGCACGACTGTCTTCTTATTTTCATCTTTCATGTAAAACTGCTTACGAAGATGGCCTTTAATACCAATTCTTGTACCGGCATGGAATTCTTCGCGAACTTGATCCGCTACATCTCCCCAGGCAACTACATTTAGATAGTCCTTCGCTTTACTTGGTTCATTGTGTTTTACACAAACTGAAAATGTTGACATTGTGGAATCATTCTTTGTGCTACGAACACTTGGTTCGTACATTACTGTCCCTTTAATTTCAACTGCATTTAAATCATTCATCTTTCTTTCCTCCATAGAATATCCTTCTACGTATATATTCACAAAAGATGAAATGACTCCCTAAAAATTAAAGTAATTCTTGAATCGCTTTTTCTACGTCTGCCATATCAGCAGTTGGTTCAAAACGAGCTACTACATTTCCCTTACGGTCAACAAGGAATTTAGTGAAGTTCCACTTAATATCAGAAGTTTCTCTAAAGTTAGGAACGAGGTTACCAACGTGTGCATTCATAAAGTCTGCCTTTTCACCTGTAAATCCTTCAAAGCCCTTTTCGCTCTTTAAGAATGTGTATAATGGTAATTCATTTTCACCATTTACATCTGACTTATGCATATGTGGGAACTTTGTGTTGAAGTGTAGTGCACAGAACTCATGAATTTCTTCATCAGATCCTGGTGCCTGTTCACCAAATTGGTTACAAGGAATATCGAGAATTTCTAAACCTTGTTCATTGTACTTTTCATGAAGTTTTTCTAGTTCTTCATACTGAGGTGTAAAACCACAAGCTGTAGCAGTATTTACTACTAATACCACCTTATTTTCATACTCTTTTAAAGAAATCTGATTGCCTTTCGCATCAGTTACATAATAATCGTAAAATCCCATAATTAATTTTCTCCTTTGGTTAGTTATATTGTATCAAGCATATATGGCATTGCAATTGATATACTCTCAAAGAAAAAACGACCCAACAGTTGTTGAATCGTCTTTCAGTGCCTCCGGTCGGACTCGAACCGACACGGTATCGCTACCGGGGGATTTTGAGTCCCCTACGTCTACCAATTCCATCACGGGGGCGCTCAATTATTTTATATGATTGCCTTTTAAAATGCAATAGGTGGAAAGTCTCAAATGAACTTTCCACCTAGAGGATTATTCTTTCTCGCTCTTTCTTGCGTCGATGACTTTCTGTGCTACATCATGAGGTGCTGTTTCATAGCGATCAAACGCTAATTCATAACATCCACGACCTTGTGTCATAGAACGTAATTCTGTTGCGTACGTTAACATTTCTGCCATTGGAACTTCAGCTCTAATCACCTGTAGACCATCTTCATCTGTGCCCATATCCAAGATGATTCCACGGCGTTTTGTAAAGTCACCCATGAGTGTACCTGTATAGTCTTCTGGTGCAGTCACAACAACCTTACCAATTGGTTCTAGAAGTACAGGTTTGGCATTTGGCATTGCCGCATTATATGCAAGTCTAGCAGCTTCCTTGAAGGCTACTTCCTTCGAATCGACTGGGTGATAGGATCCATCATATAGAGTTGCTTTAACACCAACTACTTTATATCCTGCAAGAACACCCTTACTCATGCAGTCACGTAAACCCTGTTCAACTGGTGGGAAGTACTGTTTAGGAACTGCACCACCGAATACTTCTTCCGCAAATACCATGTCATCAGAATCTGTTGGTTCAAATCTTACCCAAACATCACCATACTGACCAGCACCACCATTTTGTTTCTTGTATTTACCTTGTGCTTCAGCCTTTGCAGAGATTGTCTCACGATACTGTACAGTTGGTTTTTCAGTTGTTACTTCAACCTTGTACTTACTCTTTAACTTAGAGAGGATTAAGTCGATATGTTGATCACCAACACCATATAGTACTTGTTCGTGTGTTTCTTCGTTGTTTACTAGTTTGATTGTATGGTCTTCTAACATCAAGTTATGAATACCACTAGATAATTTATCTTCATCTGCCTTTGTCTTTGGATGAATTGCATATCCTAACATTGGATGAGGATATTCGATATCTGGATACTTGATAACTCTAGAACGTGTGCATAATGTATCGTTTGTTTCTGTTGCTTGTAACTTAACAACTGCACCTATATCACCTGTAAATAACTTACCTACGCCAATCTGATACTTGCCGTTGATAACGTAGATTTGGTTAACTTTTTCTGTTACGTCCTTCTTAGAGTTATATACCTGGCTATCACTATTGAGGACACCACTCATTACCTTTAAGTAAGAAACCTTACCTACAAATGGGTCAACGATGGTCTTAAATACAAATGCACTGAGCGCTTCATTTTCGTTTGTTTCCATGTCAACTGTATCACCCTTCAGTGTTTCAGCTTGGATTCTTCCCTTTTCTGCGTAGCTTGGGAAATACTCTGTAATTAGGTCTAACAAACGTTCAATACCTGTTTGGTTTTCTGCACTACCGCAGTATACAGGACGGATATCACCATTACGTACACCAATACGTAATCCCTTGGCTAGTTCATGTTCATCAAATGTTTCACCAGAGAAGAATTTCTCCATGAGTTCATCATCAGTCATTGCGATAGCTTCTGCGATTTCATTGTAGTAACGCTCTACTTCACCAACTAAATCAGATGGCACTTCTTTTGCTGTATTACGGTCATTGTAATACCATGCTTTACGACGCAAGATATTAACCGAACCTACAACCACACCATTTTCAATGATTGGGACTTCAAATGGGATTACTGACTTACCAAACTTTTCTCTAAGAGTTGAGTATACAGTATCGAAGTTTGCATTTTCTACATCCATCTTATTTACAAAGAAGATTGTAGGAATCTTTTGTTTGGAAACTGCTTCACGCCAAGCACGCTCTGTACCAGCCTCAATTCCTTCTTTTGCGTTTACAACAATTAAGGCATTATCACCCATTACTAAACCAGTTGCTTCTTCACCAGCATAGTCCATATAACCTGGAGTATCGATAAAGTTAATTTTCTTATCTTTCCATTCTACAGGTGCGATATGGCAATATACTGATGTACCACGCTTACCTTCTTCTGGATCAAAATTAAGAACTGTTGTGCCATCGTTATTCTTTCCATAACGTTCGATTGCCTTTGTAAAATATAGGCAGGCTTCAATGACAGAACTCTTACCAGCGCCAGAGTGTCCTAGCACCACTACGTTTCTTACTTCATTTGCTAAATAGTCTTTCATTGTCGGCCTCCTACTTCAAAATATCTTTCAAATCTGATAAGCATTCTTTACGTACGTAATGAATTGCTAAATTACCATCAAAATCCTTCATTGTCTTATCTGCACCTTTTTCAAGCAGATACTTTACTAATTCTGGAATTCCAATATATGCAGCGCGCATCAATGCTGTACAACCCTTATTATCAGCCTTATTGATATCTGCACCGTTATCTACTAAATCTTTAATTTCATCTAACTTATAAGCATTTACTGCTTCCATTAATGCTGTACGACCTTGTTCATCTACTGCATTTACATCAGCGTTCTTAGAAATTAAGTACTTCACTGTGTCAGTATGACCAAGTAATGAAGCTCTCATTAAAGCTGTTCTACCCTTATTATCGTGGGCATCAACGTTTGCGCCCGCATGAATTAACATACGGCAAATGTCTGTATGACCCTTCTTAGCGGCACCCATTAAAGCTGTCTTATTATTTTTATCTCTAGCCCTTGTATCCGCACCATTGTCTAATAAGAAACGTACAATTTCAGTGTACCCACGTTTTGCACTTCTCATTAACGCTGTACGTCCATCACCATTTGCGATGTTGACGTTTGCACCCTTAGAAACCTGTGCACATAACTTTGCAAAATCGCCGCTGGCTGCTGCTTCAAAAAAGTCTAAATTTGTCTGATCCATAATCGTTTTCCTCCTGTATGATTATCAGAAATTAGTTACAAAAAAGGATGGGCATTATATGTCCATCCTAAAAACCATTTTCACAGAGAACCCGTCAAAAACCTCCCCTCCTGGGGTTTGTACAATCTCATATTGTATATCAAAAAGAACATGCTTCGTAGTCATGCTACATCATCTCCATTCTCTTAATAATACACTTCGTGTTCCTGTAACTACATAATACCTCAATTTTCTTTCCCTGCAATATCGTTTAATTATCTTTTAATAACTTTTTAAATTAATTTATGAAAATAATGTAAACGTTTACATATTATCCTTAATGATCTGAATTTTCTGATATGGAATCTCAATTCCATTCTCTCTAAATGCAACAAGTAAAGCTTTGCGAATCTTTGATGCAGTTTCTACACTCTTACCTAGTGACTTTGTTGTAAATGGAAAACGAATCTGAATACCACTGTCTAAGAACTCATTAACAGTGATGTTAATAGGAAGATTCTTTTCTTGTGCTTCTGCACTTCTAGTATCGATTACACCATCCGTATTGATTACAACATCCGTAATCACTCTTTCCAATTTATCGATATCCGTATTATACGCAACTGATAAAACTAAATAGCGAATATATGTCTTCTGTCCAAATGCCTTATCTTCTACGATTGCAGAGTTCATCGTACTATTTGGCACAATGATTTTTGTATTTTCTACCGTATTTAAAATCGTATGACGGAATGTGATTTCAATCACTGTGCCAGAGATATTCTTCTCAGGAAGATTGACCATATCCCCTACATGGAATGGTTGATAGATTACAATAAAGAAACCTGCGATAAAGTTACCAAATGTTTCCTGCGCAGCTAAACCGACAACCACTGTCATAACACTAGTCGCACCTAGAATCGCTGTAGAAACACTCTGTAAAGGCTTCACATTCATCAAAATTGCAAAGGTTGCGATAATATAAATGACTGTGCGTAAAATCTTTAAAAGATACTTAAATGGCATACTTGCTCTAGCATCTTTTTTCATCGCATGATCAACTAACTTCTCAAGTATCGTTGTAAATATCTTTGCAATTATAACTGTAATCAAAAACGTAATCAAAAAGCCAAGAAAGCCATTTTCAAATATTGTATTTCCAAATAAAAATACACTGTTCTCTTTTACAATGTTTCCCATCATATACCTCACTTTAATAAATCACTATATTCCTTATATTCAGGCATATACATTCTGATGATATCATAAAAACGTTTTGAATGGTTGGCTTCTAGAATATGTGCATACTCATGTAATAAAACATAATCTAAACATACAATTGGAAAGTGAATTAATCTTGATGATAAGCTAATGTGATGTGTCATTGGAGAGTAGGACCCCCATCTACTTGTCATATACTTTAGAGTGATACTTGGAAGTCTTCTATGATTTACAAGGCAAATATGGTTATCCCAATCTTTTCGTCTTTCTTCCACCATTAGTTTCAATTGAAGATTTCCTGTGCGGTAGAAGATTTCCTGAATACTATCATCACTTACCTCTGGTAGATAGAATATGATTTTATCCTCTTCAACCGACATAAATTTCTGTTTAGAAAGAATAAATTCAACTGGATATATCTTACCTAGCCAGCACGCTTCCTTACGGTTAGTACCGTCTAAAAGATAGCGATTCTTTTTCTTTTCTTTTTTACTAACTTTTATAATCCACTCTTGTTTCTCAAGGATGAAGGATAGGATTTCCTGCTCACTGACATAACGTGGGCAGGTTACATACAATGTTCCATCTTCCTTAACCCTTAAATACATTTTCTTATTTCGCTTGCGTTCAACTACAAGATTTCGTAGTTCACCACCAATATCAATTTGTTCCATGTATGTATAATACCTCAATTTTCAATATAACTAAAAATATGTGTTGTCTATTACTTTTGGATATGATAATATATTTTAGCACATGGCGGCTATGGTGAAGTTGGTTAACACACTGGATTGTGGCTCCAGCACTCATGGGTTCGAGTCCCATTAGTCGCCC
>JABZMB010000006.1 GCA_015256455.1 Solobacterium sp.
GACTTTAGATATTCCGTCACTTTTGAATCCTGCTCTAGTGTAGATTTATCTGGTTTATAGGAATCTTGCGAGGGAAATAATCTAATTTCACCTAACGAAGAAGCTAGGGAAAGATAATCAATATCACTTTGATTGATTCCAAGTTCTACAAAATATGGAACCTTGGTAGATTGTTCATCTTTCAACGACAGTCCTTTATGGTCTTTAATTGAGATTACTTCTGCATGTCGTATTAGTATACCTGTGATTGGTATTTCTTTCTTCTGTGAGATTGAAACATGAATATCTGCATACATCCCCTCTTCAATACTACCAATTGCGGATACATTCGTTTCTAATGTAAATATGGTCATTCCTTTTTGAAGTTTTGTGATTGCAAGATCACGAACTTCTTTTTCGTTATACAGCATATCTTTATAAAACATAGATCCCTTTGGTATCATTCCTTGAACAGATGTATATTTACCAATAATATCTGCTTTTTCATTCCATGTATATGCTTGCATATACTTCTCTGGAATTTGAATCATTGTTAGATCTTCTGTTTTGATTTGCGTACGTGGTGGAATATTATGCTTTGCGATATATGTAGTTTTTAGATTGATCGTCTTTGCTAGATAATAGCGAAAAACAACTACATTTCCTATCACACATAAGCATAGTATTAATACGACAATTCCTGTTCTTTTTATTTTTCTCATTCAATTACCCTCAAACTTATATATGTTTCTTGAGGGTATTTTCCATAAAAAGATTCCCAAGCTTACGCTTAGGAATCTTAAACTAACCTACATGTTCAGCAAGATATGCTTTAATAGCTTCTCTTTGGTCTGGCTTGCTTGGTTTGCACTGTTCAACTTGTGCTTGGCCATCAAGTAACTTCACAGCCATCGCAGCACAGCCTGGGTTACCACAAGCACCGCAGTTATAACCAGGTAATAGAGCTGTTAACTCTTCCTTGCGATTATCTTCCTTCACATAGAACTTAACGGAAGCAAACGCTAGCACAGCACCTAAGACTGCACCTAAAACTAACATCAAGCCGAAGCCTTTTAACATTGCGACTACCATTATTCCTCCTCTGTTTTGTGTGGCGCTTGGCGAACACTACATTCACTAATACCACATGCAGAACACTCTGCCTTCAGGTCTTCACAACCTTCAGGCTTTGGTGTTTTCTGATTTAACCTTAATAGCCATACATTTAGGGCAAAGAAACCTACAGCTAATAAAGCCGCAACAACGATTCTAAGCACGGCTTATACAAGTCCAGCAAATGCAGAGAATGCAATTGCCATAATTGCTGCACAAATGAAAGCGATAGGATTGCCCTGGAATGCCTTCGGAATATCGTTTTGATTTAAACGTCTACGGATTGTTGCAAAGATAACTAGCATCATCATAAAGCCAGCAGGTACTGCGATAGAATTTACCATTGTTTGTGCCAATGTATACTTCTGTGTAATGTTATCCATTGCTACGTAAAGTACTGCACAGTTAGTTGTAATCAAAGGTAAGTAAATACCTAATGACTTATAAAGTTCTGGTGAGAACTTTTTAACGAACAGTTCAACGAACTGAACGAATGCTGCAATCAATAAGATGAAGCAGATTAGTTCCATAAACTCTAGTTCAAATGGAACTAAGATAAAGTGATAAAGTCCCCATGCAAGAATGGATGCACCAAAGATAACAAAGATAACAGCAAGACCCATACCTACTGCAGATTCAAGTTTTGTAGATACTCCCATAAATGGACACATACCTAAGAACTTCGTAAGAATAATATTGTTAATCAGTAATCCACTGATCAAGAGTGTAAATAAATTCATTATTTAGCAGCTCCTTTCTTTGCTGGCTTTGCAAGATGGTTCTTGTAAGCAGCTACACCAGCAGCTAAACATGCAAATGTGATAAATGCACCAAACTGCTCTGTGAACATTGGAATTTCAAATCCTTCTGGAATAATTCTAAATGCAAATACTACATTGTTTGTAAATGGATTTGAGAAAGATAATCCACCAGTACCTAATAACTGTCTGATAAGTGACATTGCAAGAAGTGCACATGTATAAGCACAACCTTGTTGTAATCCATCAACGATAGATTCAAGTACTGTATGCTTGCATGCATATGCTTCAGCACGTCCTAAGATAATACAGTTTACAACAACTAAGTCTAAGAATGCGCCTAACGCAGTAAATAAACTTGGTGTATATGCATGCATAAACATTGAAACAATTGTAACTAGTGTTGCAATAATAACGATATATACTGGAATATGAATATCATCCGGTGTAATTGGTGCAATTAATGATACTAAGATATTGGATAATGTTAATACAACAATTACCGCAACACCCATACCAATCGCACTGTTTAAACTTGTTGTAATTGCTAATGTTGAACAGATACCTAAGTAAGTTGCGAATACTGGGTTCTCTGTTGCTAATCTAGAGAAGAAGCCTTGACCTTTAATTTTCTTTTCGCTCATACCTTCCTCCTTACTTTGTTGCAGCCTGTAAGGCTGTTGTAATCATTGCTCTGAGTGATGTACTTGTAAATGTTGCTCCTGTTGTAGAGTCTACCTTACTTTCAAGCGTAACTCCCTTGTACTTTTCTAACTCAGCTGCTTTTGTTGCTTGGTCGCCTACGCTCTCTGTATCGCCAAACTTTGTAACTTCAATACTCTTTACAGACTTACTTGCTACATCTATTGTGACTGTTGCTTCATTTACCCCTTCAAAACCATGTGCTTTACATGCATAGATGGCTGTTGTTCCATCATTGCTTGTTTCTGAACACTCTGCTTTGTTGTCTTTGAAGTCTTCTTTGCCTAATGCTACCGGCTCTGCTTTTGGTGCAGGTGTGGCTGTCGCATTTTCATCATAAGAGATATTATTCATCTTATTGAATACTTGTCTAGCTTGATCGACTGCTTTTCCAACTGCAGTAGTTGTAATTGTTGCACCAGAGATGAGTGGCATTGTATCTGATGAAGTAAGTTTTAATACATCACTTACATATGGATCCTTGAATGCCTTATCACCCTTACCAGCTGTTTCAGCTTGTTCGAGTACGCTGTATCCAGCAACTGAACCATCATTGTTATACGCAATCATGAATTTAAATCCATCTGCGTTATATCCTGTAGAATGTAATGTAAAGATTGTTCCCTTACCTTCTGCATTATAGATGCCGTCGATAAGTTTATCTTCACCATCTTTTAATTCAAGAAGACCAATTTTGTCTTCTGTAACATCTGTAAATGTTGCACCTGGATAAATCTGTTCTAAAGATGACTTAACAGATGCCAATGCATTTTCTTGAATAATCGGAGCGGTAATCGCATTTACTGTTGATAGTAGAATTCCACATACCGCACAGAGAATACCAAGCATGCATGCTTTATATACTCCTGAAGTCTTATCAATTTTCATACGAGCACCTCCTTACTTTGTTGCAGCCTGTAAGGCTGTTGTAATCATTGCTCTGAGTGATGTACTTGTAAATGTTGCTCCTGTTGTAGAGTCTACCTTACTTTCAAGCGTAACTCCCTTGTACTTTTCTAACTCAGCTGCTTTTGTTGCTTGGTCGCCTACGCTCTCTGTATCGCCAAACTTTGTAACTTCAATACTCTTTACAGACTTACTTGCTACATCTATTGTGACTGTTGCTTCATTTACCCCTTCAAAACCATGTGCTTTACATGCATAGATGGCTGTTGTTCCATCATTGCTTGTTTCTGAACACTCTGCTTTGTTGTCTTTGAAGTCTTCTTTGCCTAATGCTACTGCGGAAGCAGACTTTAATGCTGCCGCAATCATTGCGCGTAGTGACTTGCTTGTAAATGTCGCCCCTGTTGTTGCGTCAATCTTACTATCTGCAGTTGCACCAACATATTTCTTAAGTTGTTCTTCTGTAGTAGCTTGATCACCAACTTCTTCCGTATCACTAAACTTCGTAACCGCAATGGATACAACCATCTTCTTCGCTACATCAATTGTTACTGTAGCTTCGTTAACACCTTCGAATCCCTTTGCCTTACATGCATATACTGCAGTTGTACCATCATTACTTGTTTCTGTACACTCTGCATTATTTTCGCTAAAGTCCTCAGCACTTAATGCTACTGCTTCTGCAGGTTTATCATCCTTCTTTGGCTCTTCAGCAACTGTTGGAGTCTTCGCTGTTAAGCTTACGCCAACAAGAAGAACTGCCACTAAGAATGCACACATTGCGATAACTGCCTTACGAGCAATCTTTGCTGCATCCTTAATCTGGCTACCATCAAGTAACTGATCAATTGCAGGAGTTAACATATTCATAATTAAGATGGAGAATAATGCACCATCTGGTAAGTTCGCCTTCCAACGGATAATCAATGTAAGAGCTGCAGCACCTACTGCAAATACATATCTACCTGGAATTGATACTGGTGAAGTGACTGGATCTGTTAACATGAACACACCAGCGAATAATACACCACCAGCTAATACGTTAACGATTGCATATTCAAAACCTGCACCGTGTATTAATCCAACAATGAGAGATACTACAAATACTGTTAAGATATATGTCACTGTTAAACGATAGTCAATAATGCGTCTAGCAATGAGATATACTGCGACGAGAATTAATAATAATGCGCATGATCCACCGATAACACTCTGATAGTTACCTAAGAACATACCGGATAAGTTACCAAATTGACCTACTACATTTTGCAATGCATTGCCATCAACTACCCAACCATAAGACTTCAATACTGCAAGTGGTGTAGCACCTGTTTGTATATCAGCCGCAACACTTGCACCAAATGAGTTCATGATAATTGCTTCTGCAAAAGCTGCTGGGTTGAAGATATTTTGACCAAATCCGCCAAATAGCATCTTACCAAACAAGATTGCAATTGCAGTCGCAATAATAATTGCGTAGAAACTAACATTAATTCTTGTGATTAATGGAATAATTAAACCTGTTACCCAACCATAGGAATGTAACAATTCTTTTGCAATGTCCTTCTTCTTTCTTGCAAGTAAGTACAGTGTTTCAGTACATAATGCAGTTACTACAGAAGCGATAGATAGTAGAATAACACGAATGCCTAAAGAAGCACCGCCTGTCATTCCATACCAGATTGCAGAAGCAACTGTTACAACAACCAAAGCTAAGCTAAGTTCTAACATAATACCTGTTGTAGATTGTTTAGCCGCATAGTTAGGCGATACTTTATATGAAAATTTCATTTTTCTTGCCTCCTATTTCTTTGCCTGTGCTGCTAGTTTTGCACGTACAAATGTCTTTGCACGTCTAACATTCTCAGTTACTTCAATCTTAGATGGACATACATATGTACATAGACCACATTCAATACAGTTCATTACATCTAAACGAATTAATGTATCGTAGTCTACAGACTTATGTTCAGAAGCGATACGTACTGGCTGTAATCCGGATGGACATGTTTCTGTGCAACGTCCACAACGTAAACAAGCAACTGTATCTGGCTTCTCATACTTCTGAATTGTAAGACCATTGTTTTGTGCCATTACTACGAATTGATCATTAGGAATTGCTCGACCCATCATTGGTCCACCAGCAATTAACACGACATCATCTACACCATCTTTGTATCCACCAACAGCATCGATAATATCATGTACCTTTGTTCCTACTGGAACATATACGTTCTGTGGATTCTTAACTGCATCACCTGATACTGTTAAGTACTTATGTGTAACTGGCATACCATTTACAATTGCATTACCAAATGCAATTGCTGTAGATGCGTTATTAACAATACATCCAGCTTCAATTGGTAATTTGTCATAACGCTTGTTTGTTAACTGGTATACAAGTGTTCTTTCCCAACCCATTGGATATACGTTAGGAACGATACGCACCTCAATTGGTGTACCCTTAAATAATTCTTGTAATTGGGCAATCTGTTCCTTCTTATCTTCCTTGATTGCAACACAACCAGACTTTGCATTACTTAACTTGAAGAACGCAAGTGTACCTACCTTGAGTAAGTCCATGTTTTCTTCAATATTCTTATAATCTGATGTTAAGAATGGTTCACACTCAACCGCATTCACGATAAAGAGGTCTACATTCTCTGGCTTTACATACTTCACGTAAGATGGGAATCCTGCACCACCTAAACCGAGCATACCGGATTCCTTGGCAAATGCATGTAATTCCTGCCAGCTTGCCTTTTCATAATCAAACTCCGCAAACGCACGTTCTACTGTATTCTTGTGGTCATTTTGAATACGTAAGCGCTCGAACATTGTACCACCTGCACCCAAGAACTTTTCGATACCTGTAACAGTACCGGAAACAGAAGCAAAGAGTGGTAAATAGAATGCATCGTTTCTTTCTGCTATCTTTTGTCCAATTTTAACTTCATCTCCAACTTGAACGAGTGGTTGGCATGGGGCAACACCGTTTACAAGCGGAATCCAAACAACATCTGGATCGATAGACTTCAATACTTCTTTGTGAAGAGTCCAATCCTTATGTCCATTTAAATGAAGCTTCATTGGTCCTGTAAATATTGACATAATATTCTTTCCTTTCCTCATCTGAAATCACACAAAATTATAACATATTCCCGCATTAACAGTAAGACGGCTTTTATGATATAGTTTAGATATGAAAAGAAAAATAACTAAATTATTGATCGGCGCATTAAGCGTTTGTACACTACTTGCCGGCTGTACAACAAAAGGAAGTAAAAATAGTGCTTCTAACAACACTTCAACCAACAGTGAAAGCCTAACCAAATATGAAAATGTGAGTTCTGATGTAGGTTTCGATACAATCTATAGTTACATGGAATATACAACGAATACAGAATCAGCAGCTGCCCATTTCAAGGACAGCACTACCCTACTTCGATACTACAACCAGTTATTTGATATTTATAACGACTACGATGGTATTAACAACCTAAAGACAGTTAATGATAACGCAGGTATCAAACCAATCAAAGTTGATAAACCAATCATTGACATGTTGCATATGGCAAAACAGTTCTATGATTATTCCAATGGCGAATTCGACATTACCATGGGTGCCCTTCTTAAGGTTTGGCACAAGTATCGTGAAGAAGGTATTAAACTCAATGCCGAAAAACAGCTTGGCAATCTTCCACCAGAGGAAGAACTTACACAAGCTGCTGGCTGTAAGGGTTGGGATAACGTCATCATCAACGACGAAGAAAGCACAGTATATATTACTCAGCCATGTCAATCATTTGATGTTGGTGGTATTGCGAAAGGCTACGCCACTGAACTAGTTGCTCAAGAAGTGAGTCAGAACATGCAAGCAGGTTACTTCAATGTCGGCAGAAATATTCGTACAGTCAATGATAAACCAGATGGAACTACATGGAATGTTGGTATTGCTGATCCAGAAGGTGCTCTACCAAATGGACTTGCATTAATTTCTTCCAAAGGCTCCTTCTCCTTTGTTACAAGTGGAGACTATGAGCGCTTCTATATTGCAACAGATGGTAATAGTTATCACCACATCATTGACCCATCCACAAATTATCCCGCAACGCATTACCATAGTGTCACCATCTTTACAGAAGATTCCGGTGTCGCTGACTGCTTAAGTACAACACTATTTACACTTTCTATCGAAGATGGAAAGAAAGTACTTGAAGCTTATAAGAAAGCAACGGGTAAAGAAGCGAATGCAGTATGGGTCATGGATCCAGCAAAGAAACAGGGTGATGGCAAAGAAACAAACGGCTATTACGTTGTAGCAAGCGAAGGCTTAAAAGATATTATTACTTATTAAAAAAAGCGATGAACCCATCGCTTTTTTATATGATATCTCTTCCATCTTCAGGAAATGTTTTAAATAGGTATAGAATAAATGGTAACGAAATAATTGCAGTCATAATCTCACTAACAGATTGTGCAGCTTCAATCCCTGTTATCCCAAAACATGCATGCAAGATAATAACTGCAGGGATTAGAACAAGTCCACTACGTAACATCGCTAGAAATGTCGCAACAGCACTACGTGAGATTGACTGAAATAACATATTCCCATACATCGTCATCGGCATTAATACCAACGATACACATTGGAAACGTAAAGCCGTAGTACCAACTGCAATAACATCAGGATCATCTCTAAATAGTGCAACAAATCTCCCTGAGAATGTAAATGCGATTATCGCAAGAATCGCCATCAATGCAGTACCACTCTTAAGTGTAAAGTAGAATCCCTTCTTTACACGACTGTAGATTTTTGCACCATAGTTAAATGCACTAACCGGTTGGAAACCTTGACCAATGCCAAGCGCAACACAGAATAAGAACGATACAATACGTGTTGCGATAGAGATACCTGCAACAGCCGCATCACCATACATCGCAGATGTAGTATTTAATACCATTGTAGATAGTGAATTTAAACCTTGTCGACTCAAAGATGGTAATCCTGTCGTAAAGATACGATTTAAAATTTCAGGCTTGCATGTTACATATTTTGGTTGTAAACGACTTTGAGTTTTTCCTTGCAAGTAAGGTAATACTAGCACAAACATACTGATGTATTGTGAGATTGTCGTACTTAAACCTGCCCCTGCAATACCCATATGGAACACACGCACTAGAATGTAATCACCAAAGATATTTAATACACCACCTAGTGTTAAACCAATCATTGCATAGAAGGCTTTTCCTTCATAACGCAAAATATTGTTTAGTACACAACTCGATGTCATGGCCATGCCTGCAAGTAAGATATAGAAGGCATATATTCTTGCGTAAGGAAGGATGGTATCTGTGCTTCCCATCATACGCATCATTGGATCCATAAAGATAAGTCCAATGACCATTACAACTGCACCAACAAAAATCGAAAGAAAGAAACTTGTTGAGGCATAAATTCTAGCTTTTTCTACATTCTTCGAACCTAGTTGCTGTGAAATATTCGCCCCAGCACCATGCCCGAACATAAAACCAAAGGCCTGTAGAATGGACATCAAACTAAACACAATACCAGTCGCACCACTTGCAGAAGTACTAATTGTACCTACAAAGTAAGTATCTGCCATATTATAGATACTCGTTACGAGCATCGATATAATCGTCGGGACTGCTAATTGCGTAATTAAATGTGGAATTGAATCCTGTGTCATACGACGATAATGTGCCTCTTGATTCATTGTAGACATATATACTATCCTTTCTATCTATAAAAGCAAAAGAGGAATTTCTTCCTCTTAAAGACTTACTTAGTAGGCTTACCTAATAAGCGGAACATATTCTTCTTGTAGATTTCTACACCTGGCTGATTGAATGGGTTGATATCAATCATATAGCAAGTCATCGCTGTAGCGATGAAGAAGAAATAGCAGAGATATCCAAATGAGTATTCCTTCATATCTGGAATAGAAATAATTAAGTTAGGAACTCCACCAGTTACTTCGTGAGCTTCAATTGTACCAAGACAAGCCATCTTATTGACCCAGTCATATGACTTACCAGCAAGGTAGTTCATCTGGTCGCTATCTTCTGCATCATTTGGAATGAGTAAATCTTCTGTAGGATTCTCTACTTCTAAGATTGTCTCAAATAGAACTTTCTTACCTTCTTGAATAAACTGTCCCAAGCTATGTAAATCTGTTGAGAAGTTTGCACTATCTGGCAAGATACCTTTACCATCCTTACCTTCAGATTCACCTAATAACTGTTTCCACCATTCAGCAAGCATTGCAAGCTGTGGTTCATAGGCAACAAACATTTCTACATCATAACCCTGGTTCTGTAAAATACGTCTGCATACAGCATATTGATAAGCAGGATTCTTAGAAAGATCTGCAGTATTTAATTCCTTATATGCATCGTAAAGACCAGCCATGATCTTCTTGATATCTACACCCATAATAGCAAGTGGTACTAGACCTACTGGTGTAATAACAGAATATCTACCGCCGATATCATCAGGAATAACAAATGTTTCATAGCCTTCCTTATCAGCTAATGCCTTTAATGTACCACGTGCTTTATCAGTTGTCGCAATGATACGTTCCTTGCATTCTTCCTTGCCATATTTCTTTTCCATGAATTCGCGGAATACACGGAATGCAAGTGCTGTTTCAGTTGTTGTACCAGACTTAGAGATAACGTTCATTACAACACTCTTGTCTTCGATGTGCTTTAATACCTGTGCAATATATGTAGATGAGAATGTATTACCTACGAAAATAACTTCTGTCTTATTACCTGAATAAAGACCTTGAATCATTTCGATTGCGGCACGTGCACCTAAGTAAGATCCACCGATACCACATACAAGTAATACTTCAGCCTTATCTTTAACCTTTTCAGCAACTTCTAAGATGCGTTCAAATTCAGCCTTATCATATGTTTCAGCCCAATTAACCCATCCCATGTAGTCGTTACCGGCACCAGTTCTTTCAAAAATTACTTTGTGTAGTTCATTTACTTTTTCTTGATAACTTTCAATACTTTCTTTGAGTAAAGCATGTGATGTATTTAACTTCATCATTTTAAAATATTCTCCTTCGCCTCTTTAATCCATTCACTCATAGCATTTGCGATTGTATGAAAACCCATTTTCATATTTGGTAAACTTGGTTTATGACCCATCGGTTTACGTCTATTTCTTGAGTGTGCTTTCTGAAGTGCTTTTAATGACAACTTAACATGACTGCTCTTGTCATCACATTCCAGGACTTTTAACTTCACAACATCCCCTACACTAACGAACTTTGAAATATCTTTAACATATCCATCGCTAATTTCTGAGATGTGAATTAGTCCACTCACATGATGTTCCAGTGCCACAAATGCACCGTAGGGTTGAATCCCTGTTATTTTTCCTTCTACAATCTGTCCTGGTTTATATATCATTTTAGCATTTCCAATCGTTTTTAAGTATAGCACACTCAAGAAAAGATGTGTGGTATACTTTACTAGAGGCTTATTATGTTAATTTCATTAAATACGATACATATTATATTTTGTGCTATATTTGCGGCTGTTAGTGCGCAGTTATTAAAACCAATTTGTGCATTCGTTGTAGAACCTGAACATGATTGGGAGTGGAGTTTAACTGTTGCCTCCGGTGGCTTTCCAAGTTCACATAGCGCGATGGTTTCTGCCCTAGCCCTATCGGTTGGTTTCCGTGAGCGTTTCAGTTCAACACTATTTGCGATTACCATTGTTTTAGCAATCATTGTTATCTATGATGCCGCAAATGTGAGGTATTATAGTGGACAAAATATTAAAGTTACGCAACAATTAGTCAAGGATTTACAAGAGAAATATCCTCACGTATTCGAAAACTCCATCTATAAAACAAAGCTAAAACCTGTACTTGGTCATCGTTGGGTTGAAGTTGTTGGTGGTATTATTTGGGGGTTAATCGTTGCGTATATTTTCTATCTTGTAAAGTAAGGAAAGAGGCTAAAGTAATGAGTGAGACAGATTTCTATGCTGAAAGCAGTGCGGATTTAATTGCCCTAGAAACAGATCCAGTTCGCAAAGACATTCTACAGCGAATTCAGCACACATTGGACAA
Source organism: Solobacterium sp. (assembly GCA_015256455.1). Taxonomy (GTDB): domain Bacteria; phylum Bacillota_I; class Bacilli_A; order Erysipelotrichales; family Erysipelotrichaceae; genus Bulleidia. Next base: position 11,578 of record JABZMB010000006.1, read on the forward strand.
GATTCGTCCATATATTCAAGCAGATGGCGGTGACGTCTTCTTAGTAGGATATGCTGATGGTATTGTTACAGTAACAATGACAGGTGCATGTAATGGATGTATGGTAATGGATTCCACATTAAATGATGGTATTAAAGCTATTTTATTAGATGAAGTACCAGAAGTACATGATGTTCGTTTATTAGAAACAAACAACTACGATGAATTTAATCCATATTACTAAAATGTAGAAATATTTCTACATTTTTTATTTTATTTTCATGTTTTCTGTCATTTCTATAAAAATTTCAGAGAAATCTTTAAAAAATTTATAGAAATGATAAAAAAGCCTGAATTTCATATTGAAACATCCTTTAAAACGTTATAAATTTTTCATAACAAAAAGGAGATTCTATGGAAGACCTATTCAAAGATTTTGGCTCTAAAGTATTTGGCGAAAAAGAGATGAAGAGTCGCCTACCTCGTCCTGTCTATCTTTCTTGGAAAAAGACAGTTGCAAATGAAGGAATGCTCGACCGCACTACTGCAGATGCTATTGCCCATGCGATGAAACTTTGGGCACTCGATAATGGTGCGACTCACTTTACACACTGGTTCCAGCCTATGACAGGTGGAACAGCTGAAAAGCACGATAGTTTCTTAGAACCAGACATGAATGGAGAGCCATTTGCCCGCTTCTCTGGTAAGATGCTCATCAAAGGTGAACCAGATGCCTCAAGTTTTCCTAACGGTGGATTACGTACAACATTTGAAGCCCGCGGATATACTTATTGGGATGTAAAGAGTCCAGTATTTATCCGTGATAATATCTTGTGTATCCCTACTGTCTTTGTGTCCTATAGTGGTGAAGCCCTAGATAAAAAAGATCCTCTACTCAAATCATTAGAGGCACTGAGCAAAGCCGCAACACGTGTTGTAAACATCCTTGGTGATAAAGATGTAAAGAGTTGTGATATTTCCGTAGGTCTTGAACAGGAATACTTCCTCATCGACCGTAAATACTTTGATCGTCGATTGGACTTACGTTTTACAGGTCGTACACTATTTGGTGCACCTTCCCCTAAGACACAGGAATTAGATGACCATTACTTTGGCGCAATTCCTCCACGTGTGGCAGCCTTCATGAAGGAAGCCAACCAAGAACTTTGGAAGCTAGGTATCTACGCAAAAACAGAACACAATGAAGTTGCGCCAGGACAGTTTGAATTAGCTCCTATCTTTACCAATGGTAATGTAGCGGTTGATCAAAACCATCTCATCATGGATATTCTTCGTGAAACAGCTAAGAAACATGGATTAGCATGCATACTCCACGAGAAGCCATTCCAAGGTATCAACGGTTCTGGTAAGCATGATAACTATTCCATCATCACAGATGATGGACAAAACCTATTCTCCCCAGGTGATAAACCAGCCGAGAATATTCGTTTCTTATTATTCATCTGTGCATTTATCCGTGCAGTTGACACTTACCCTCTTCTACTTAGAATGAGTGCTTCGTGTACAGGTAATGATCATCGCTTGGGTGCTAATGAAGCTCCTCCAGCAATCATTTCCATCTATTTAGGAAGTTATATCGAAAATATCCTCTATGATATCTATACAAAAAATCGTAAGAAACCAATCACACAAGAAGAGAAGACAGCCTTTAACCCTGTGACAGGTTTATCTTATATTCCTCACGATAACACAGACCGCAATCGTACATCTCCTCTCGCCTTTACAGGTAATAAGTTTGAGTTTAGAATGCTTGGCTCTTCAATGAGTGCATCCTTCTCCAACACAGTGCTTAACGCCATCATGGCAGAGTCACTCAATCAGATTGCGGACGAACTGGAAGGTATCAAGTATATTCAAGACATCCGTGAAAAAGCATTAACGATCTGTCGTAATTTGATAGAGAAACATAAGAGAATTCTATTCTCCGGTGATGGATATAGTGATGAATGGGCAAAGGAAGCAAAGCGTAGAGGCTTACCAAATGTGAAGAGTTTTATTGAGTCTACAGAAGTACTCAACGACCCTTCTGTTATTAACCTTTTTACTTCCTTAAATATCTACTCCGAAAAAGAACTCGCTGCTAATCGTATCATTCTACAAGAACAATATGAGAAAATCATGGGTATTGAAGTTCGTACAATGATCGAGATGGCCCGCAAGGATATCTTACCTGCACAAACAGCAGAGTTGAAGTTCTATAGCGATGCCGTAAACGCAAGTGGTAAGAGTGCTCCAAAGTTTATTCATGATCATGCTAGTAAAGTTTCTACGTTGATAGATCAAACCTACCAAGCGATTCAAGAATTAGAAGAAGCTTGGCAGAAAGTAACCGCAACTGGCAACACGTATGAGATTGGTCAAAACATCTACTATAAGATTAATCCACTGATGGATCAGTTAAGAGATGCAGTAGATCACTACGAACAAATCTCATCAAGAGAATTCTACAAGTTACCTTCTTACGAAGATATTCTATTTAATATATAAAAGAATGCATGGTCCTCAACTATTCGTTAGATGAGACACCATGCATTTTTTATACTACTGTTATTTTTTTCTTCTCTAATTGTTGGTGGATGAAATCTCGAACCAACACAAAGATCACTGAGAATACTGGTACACCGATAAACATACCGAAGATACCAAATAATGCACCACCAATAATAATCGCAAACATGACATAGAGAGTTGGTAAACCAACTGCACCACCAAGAATACGTGGTCCAATGATATTTCCATCTACCTGCTGTAAAATCAAAATGAAGATTGCAAATTCGAGTGCCCTAAATGGATCAACCAACAGTAAGATTAAGATACTTGGAACAGCTCCTAAGAACGGACCAAATACCGGAATCATATTTGTTACACCAACCAGTACACTAATTAAAGGTGTATAAGGCATATTCATAAACGATAGAATAATGTAGCAAAGAATACCAATAATCAACGAGTCTACTGCTTTACCTGCAACAAAGCTATTAAATGTAATAATTGTTAAACGAGAAATTTTGATAATTTTTTCTGTTGTCTTCTCTGGAAGTAATGCATATAGCACCTTTTTCGTTTGACGCTTTAACTTTGGCTCATCTAAGAGAATATATAATGCGATAATCATTCCAATCAAAAAGTTCATGACTCCCTTAGCAAATATTACACTGTACATCAAGATGGCATTTAAACTACTTGCTAGGTTGGATACCCAATCGCCTAACATACTAGCTCCTTTATCGATGACTGGATTCAATGTCTTTAATAAATCTTCGCTCAAGAAGTTATTTGATTCGAAGAAATTACGAACAGTATCTACATATCCTTCAAAGGATGAAAGGAAGGTCTGGATAGAAGAAATCATCTGTGGAATTAGAATCGAGAAGAATACAAACAACATGATGATTCCAATAAACAGAGCTCCAAAGGAAGCGATAATCTTCTTCGTACGTTGTTTTAGCGATGTCTTTCCCAACCAACTATACTCAATAATCTTACGTAGTGGGTTTAATAGGAATGCAATAGCCAATCCATAGATAAATGGTGAAAGAGCCACAAAGATTGCGTGAAACACACCATATAAAGGCTCAACATTATTAATCAGCGTGTAAAACGCTACAACAAGGATTCCTGAGATTGAAAATGCTTTGATATTTTCAATTGTTTCCTCTTTTAATTTTGACCATTTCATACGCAAAAACCTCCATATTGATTATAGCAGTTTTAGAATATGTTTGAACACGAACATATCAATTGACAAGCAATCTTTCTAGTGTTTTAATAATAACGTCTTTTATCAAGAACTGAGGTAGAGAGTCAGCTCAGTAACCTCACACCAACCTACTGCTTCCAGCAAGGTGGTACTGCTGACATCGATAAGGAAAGAGAAAAATACGTTCAATATCCTCTTTCATCTGTCGTGTAAAAAAGACAAAACGAAGGAGGTTTTTATTATGTCAAAGTATTATTTCTCATCCGAATCAGTTACGAGTGGTCACCCAGATAAAATCTGTGATTTGATTGCGGATTCTATCTTGGATGCGGCACTAGCGCAAGATCCAAAAGCACATATGGCTGTTGAAGCCACAATCAAAGATGATACAATCTTCATCTATGGTGAAGCTGGCACAACTGCAGTAATCGATTACGCTGCTATCGCAAAGAAAGTTTTAAAAGATATTGGTTACCCTGAAGAATACAATGTCATCCTAAAAGTAAACAAGCAATCTGCAGAAATCAACTCTGCTGTTGGACATCAAGAGTACAGTGCTGGTGACCAAGGTATCATGTTCGGTTTTGCAAGCGATGAAACAAAGTCCTATATGCCATTTGCGATAGACTGTGCACACATGCTCGCAAAGCGTCTTGAACAGGTACGTCGCGAAAACCCTACTCTTTTAGGTCCTGATGGTAAGACACAGGTTACTGTCGAATATGACAATGGTGAACTTAAGAGAATTGAAACAATCGTTGTTTCTACACAACACAGTAAAGATATTACGCAAGAAGAATTAAAGAAATTGATTCACGAAGAAGTGATTAACAAGGTTGTGAAACCTGAACTCATTGATGAAAATACAAAGTTCTTCATCAACCCATCTGGTTCCTTCGTTGTTGGTGGTAGTTGGGGTGACTCTGGTACAACTGGACGTAAGATTGTTGTAGATACATATGGTGGATACGCACCTATCGGTGGTGGATGTTTCTCATCCAAGGACCCTACAAAGGTTGACCGTTCCGCAGCTTACTATGCTCGTTACGTTTGCCGCAATATCGTAGCTAACGGTCTAGCAAAGAAGTGTCAGATTGAACTTGCATATGCGATTGGCGAACCTAACCCTATCTCTATTAACGTAAATAGCTTCAATACATCAAAATATAGTGATGAAGAGTTAGAAGAAATTGTTAAGAAGAACTTCAACTTCTCAGTTAAAAATATGATCAAGGAATTAGACCTTGAAAGACCAATCTATACACAGACAACAAACTATGGACACTTCGGTAAACCTTACTTACCTTGGGAACAATTTAAGAAGATTGAACTATAACATCAAGCGACAGGTTACTGTCGCTTTTCTTTATCCAAAAAAATGCATGTAGAACTTTCATCCTACATGCATGTATATGTATTTAGTTTTGGTGAATCAACTTATAGCCTTCCATGACAGCATGGCATCTAGGACATAGTCCATTTTCATCCACATGTTCATCATAGTTCCAGCAACGTGGACACTTCTCTCCACTAGCCTTTTCAACCTTCGCAGCTGCTTCTCCTTCAACAAGTTCAACCTGAGAAACAATTAACCACTGTGCTACTGCATTACCTAGGTTCTTTTCTACAAGTTCCTTGTCTTCCTTTGGAAGAGTTAGGATAATCTTAGCCTCTTGGCTAGATGCGATTAATTTTTCATTACGCGCTTCTTCATTTGCCTTTGTAACAAGAGCACGAACATCTAATAGACGTTTGATTTCATCACGTAATGCTTCAGCTTCTGCGTATTCCTTTACTTCTGGGAATTCTTCGTAATGAACAGAGTTTGCACCTAAGTGTGAAAAATGTGTCCAGATTTCTTCAGCAGTAAATGCTAAGAATGGAGCCCAAAGCTTCACAAGTGCATCCGCACAGTTCCAGTATACAGACTGTACTTGTCTTCTACGGTGATCATCCTTGGCACTTACATATAAGATATCCTTTGTAAAATCACAATAGTAAGAAGATAAGATATTAACCATGAAATACAATAGATGCTTATTTGCGGATAAGTAGTTGTATTCTAATACATCCTTACGTACATCCGCAACTAAGTCATTGAGTAATACGAGAACTTGTTGATCAACACGTTCTAGATTTTCAAAGGCTACCATATCTGTTGCAGGATTGAAGTCTTCTCCATTTACATTACCTAGCAAGAAACGGAATGTATTACGAATCTTACGATACTGATCAGAAACCTGCTTGATATTGCTTGGGCCTAACTTTAAGTCTTCCTTAAAGTCTGAGGACATTGCCCAAAGACGGAATACATCAGCACCGTTCTGATTGATGATATCCATTGGGTTTACAACATTACCAACTGACTTGGACATCTTTTCACCCTTAGAGTCTACAACGTAACCATGGGATAAGACTTCCTTGTAAGGAGCCGTTCCATTTACTGCTGTAGAAACGATAAGGGAAGAGTTAAACCAACCACGATACTGGTCAGAACCTTCAAAGTATAAGTCACATGGATAACCGTCACCACGAGCGATTAATTCATTCCAGCTTGAACCAGAATCAAACCATACGTCCATGATATCTGTTTCCTTACGGAATTCACCATTTGGTGACTTTTCATTTGTATAACCTTCTGGTAGTAAGTCTTTTGCGTCTCTTTCAAACCAAACATTTGAACCATATTCATTCATGAGTTCAGCAATATGATCAAAGACTTCCTTCTCCATGATTGGTGAGTTATCTTCACAATAGATAATTGGAATTGGAACACCCCATAGACGCTGTCTTGAGATACACCAGTCACCACGGTCCGCAATCATATTATTCATACGCTTTTGGCCAAAGGAGTTATGCCACTTGACGTGGTTGTTAATCTGATCCAACGCCTGCTCACGTACCTTCTCAATCGAACAGAACCACTGTTTCACCGCACGGAAGATAACCTTCTTTTTCAAACGGTCATCATGTGGGTAAGAGTGAGTAATATTTTCTACCTGTAGTAAGTAGCCCTTTTCACTCATATCATGAATAATAGCCTTTGAACAATCCTCAAAGAACATACCTTGATAAGAGCCTGCCTCTTCATTCATATAACCGCGCTCATCAACTGTACAGATTGGTGGCATACCATTCTTCATACATACAAGATAGTCATCCATACCATGACCACCAGCTGTATGTACAATACCAGTACCATCTTCATCTGTAACATGCGTACCTAAAAGACATGGACATTCCTTATCTAATACAACATGGTGATATGTAACACCTTCAATTTCCTTACCAGTAAATGTCTTTAGGACACCTAGATTTTCAAGATTGAACTTCTCAAGTAAACGATCAACAAACTTCGCAAGAACAATCAAATTACCAGCAGTAGTCTTCACTAATGCATACTCTAAATCTGGATGAACAGATACTGCCATGTTTGATGGAATTGTCCAAGGTGTTGTTGTCCAGATTACAAAGTTATCATCTGTAGTTAAAACACCCTTACCATCCGCAATTGGGAACTTAAGATAGATTGTCGCATCCTTAACATCCTTATAGATAATTTCAGAATCCGCAACCGCTGTCTCATTAAATGGTGACCAATAAACAGGTTTTAATCCTTGGAAGATCATTCCTTTTAATGCCATCGATGCGAAAGACTGAATCTGACGAGCTTCAAATTCTTTCTTCAGTGTGATATATGGATGTTCATAATCCGCAATCTGACCTAAACGCTTTTCCGTTTCCATCTGTTGTACAATCTGCTCGTGTGCATATTCTTCACACTTACGTCTAAATTCAGCAGCAGACAGCGCCTTACGGTCTACACCCAACTTTTGAATTGCATTTTCAATTGGCAATCCATGCGTATCCCAACCAGGGAAGAATGGTGTGTAGTAACCAGACATCGCATGGCTACGAATAATGAAGTCCTTGATTGTACGGTTCATAGCTGTACCTGCATGCAGGTTACCATTTGCGTATGGAGGACCATCATGTAAGATGAATGCCTTTTGTCCCTTGTGATGTTCTAGTAAGTTTTGATAGTAGTTGTCTTGTTGCCAATTCTTTAAAATACCTGGTTCTTTTTGAGCAAGATTACCACGCATCTCAAAATCAGTATTTGGCATGTTTAGCGTATCTTTGTAGTCCATATGACCCTCCTCTTTTATAAAAATAAAAACGCCCTTAAAAATCTAAGGACGTCTAAACGCGGTACCACCTTAGTTTATGACACGATTGTCATACACTCTTTTCTTCTTTAACGCAGAAGCTACGATTACTCACAGGTGATTCTATTAACAGGCTTCATGTTCGTTTTCAGCATACACGAACTCTCTTATCAATCCACTTCTGTTAAAGCATGTCCTGATCAATGCAATTCTTTATCAGACTCTTCCAACCAATCCATATCAGGAAGTTTTGGAAGTCTAAAGTTATCTAAACTCTTTTGTAAATCGGTTAGTTGTTGGCTCAGATCACTCTTTACCTCACCAGCTTCAGTATACAGTTGCGATAGATCCAGCAATATGGAACGCGCAACGGATAAAGCTTCTTTGACAATCTCATCAGCGTTATCCTGTGCCCTTGCCATTACATCGTTAGCTTCCTGCAAAGATAATCTGGTTATACTGTCGGCCGCATCTTTCCGCACATCTACCGCACGCTCAATCTCATTGTAGCGTGTCTGTAAGTCCTCCAACTTCTCCGTTGTCTCAACCATCTGTTCTTGGTAGAGTTCCAACTTTCTTTGAAGGAAGGCAACTTGCGCAGCGTATTGCTCCATCACATCATCAACCGCAAACCGATCATAGCCATTTTTCATGATGCGAAATGTCGGTCTTCGTGTCGTCATGTTCTCTCCTCTTATATATTCTGCAGAAATTCTGCAATGATTCTCCCTGTACGTGTCTTGCGACTAAAACCTAAGAAGGTAAATCTACCTGTTCCACGTATAGAAATAACACTCCCATTATTGCATATTTTATCAGGCTCTTCAAGTTCGATATGATTTACCTGCACGTATCCTCTACGTATCAAATCCTTAGCATCACTACGACTAGAATGGGTTAAAGCAGCCACTAACGCATCCGCTCTTTCACTTGCCACAACGAGGGATATTTCCTTCGTATGAAACTCTTGTTTTGGACATTCATCAATCCGCTCAAATGATACTGTTAACTGATTAATGCGTATTAAGTGATCTTTGATAAAGTCAACCATCTGCTCAGATGTATAAAGATAGATTGCATCATCTTCAATCCAGAAATCTCCAAAGCTACTCTTCTCTATCTGAAGATTCATGATAGCCCCATATACATCACGATGTCCTATCGTACGAAAGCGTTGATCAATCTTCGCCTTCATGCATACTATATCTGAAAAGCCATCCTTCTCATCATAGAGAAAGATGACTTTCTTTTTACGTGCTTCATCATATCCACCATCATAGCGGACAAAGCGTGATGGAGTGAATATCTTTTGGACAACCGCCTGTTCTTCTTCCGTTAAGAATGCAGAACAAACACTCTTATGCCAACGTTCACTCTTTTCTTTTAAGTCGTGTAAATGTGCAATCAGAGAATCGTAATTCCCTAGATTATTCATCTTCACCCTTATCAAGTGAGATATTACCTTCGACACCAACGTTTCTTGGTGCACAGAAGATAACATTATGACCAACCTTTTGAATTGTTCCATCTAATGCGAATACAACACCAGATAAGAAATCAATTGTGCGTTGAGCATATTCTCTTTGTAAACGGTGTAAGTTGATAATGCAGCCACGTGTTTGCTTTAGGTGACGTGCAATCTCCTCAGCTTGTTCGAAACTTCTTGGTTCGAACATTACCATTTGTGTATTTTTAGAAATGTTATTCAAATTTGTTTGTTTTGACTCGTAAGTACTCACTGGTTGTACCTCTCTTCCTGTGAATTGTAATTCTTCGCCTTCATCTTCGTCTTCATCTACTGGTGCGACGAACTCTTTAATCTTGTTGAATACCATATACAATCTCCCTTTTTATTGTTTCTATTATATCATTCCTAAAAATGATAAACAACGTTATACAGGCTGTTTACAATGCATTTCAGTAAATTTGTACACATTTTCAAGAAATCATATCGAAGTATATTGTCTTGTTTGAAATATCAGTTAAAATGTAACCATGTTAAAAAAGTTCATTCACCCATTTAGGGATATTAAAGTATGGATTGCCGTTGGTATTGTTGTACTACTTTCCATTGTCGTAGGATTTGTAAAACAACCATTCCGCTCTGGTTTTTTAAACACACTTGGAATTATTACTGCGATTTTATTCCTTGTTGGTACATTCCGCCAAGCATGGATAAAAGGTGATTTCTCTTCTCTTGAATTCCAGCGTAGTAAAGATTTAGATCCAACCTATGCAGACTATCGCAAACGTATCTTAATTGAAAGAAGCCAACGTGGTAATATTCCACTTTATGCAAGTATTATCCTAATACTTCTCTGCATTATTTTACCTCGTATTCTGTGATGGATTTCCATCACTTTTTTGTCTATTAAAACATAAAAAATGCTTACCGAAGTAAGCATTTTTAGATGGTGGAGATGATGGGACTTGAACCCATACGTCCTTTCAGACAACGGATTTTAAGTCCGTTGCGTCTGCCGATTCCGCCACATCTCCATGGAGGTTCCTGCCGGAGTCGGACCGGCGCTCGCAGAGTTGCAGTCTGCTGCCTTACCACTTGGCTAAGGAACCAAAGCTCTGTAAAATTACAGCGCTTTATTATTATACTGAAAGCATTCAACGAATGCAATAGAAGTATACCACTTTTTATTTCGAGTTTACAAATATTTTTTTCTATTTTTAATAGCTAGAAAAAGTTTATTGTACTTTGACTTTATTCCAAAGATCAGAGAGCTTTGCTTTTAACTCTTCATCAAAATGGAATGTTTCATCCAAATGATATCCTGAACGTGGAACAAATGCTGGATTTTCAAAGAATTCTCCATCCGGTCCAGCAAGTTCTTCCTCAACACTCTTATCAACCGGTGTATATCCAACCCACTCAGCATTCTGTGACTGAACACTTTCACTGATAATGTAGTCGATAAACTTATTTGCAAGTCCAGGACAGTTGCTATTCTTAGGAATAACCATTGCATCAATCCATACGTTTGTTCCCTGCTTTGGTGCTACCCAACTCATATCCATATTTTCGGTAAGAACGTTTGTCGCATCACCAGAATACATGACAGCAATATCCTTTTCTGCATTTGTCATGCCATCAATAACTTCATCCGTAACATACGCTGGATCCATTGTGGCATTCATCTCAGATAACCATTCATATGCCTCTTGGATTTCCTTTGAATTATTTGTATTCATTGAATAACCAAGAGCCTTAAACGCAATCATAAAGCCATCACGCTGGGAATCATAGAAGAAGATTCTTCCCTTGTACTTTGGATTCTTAAGAATATTCCAACCCTGCTCTTCAATATCCTTTTCATCGACTGTTGTCTTGTTATATACAAGACCAACGTTACCCCAGAAATATGGAACTGAATATTCTAACGTTGGATCAAATTCCTTTTGAGACTCTACAACAGATGGATTGAGTAAACCTAAATTTTCATAAGACTTCTTATCTAATGGTTGTAACATCTTCTCAGCTAGTAACTGTTCAATCATGTAGTCACTAGGTACAAGCACATCGTAGGATGAGCCACCTAACAACTTTGTATACATCATCTCATTGGACTCAAATAGATCGTAATTTACTTTTGCGTTATACATTGTTTCAAAGTTGGATATTACTCCTTCGCCGATATATTCTCCAGCGTTGAATACGTTGATAACGTTACAGCCAAACATCTCTTTTGCGTCACCTACTTGCTTTACTGCACCTTCATCATCCCCACCACAGCCAACAAGTGGAGCTATAAGTGCAGCGCATAATACTAATTTAGTTAGATTCTGTAATTTGCGCATTTAACTTTGCCTTTCTTCTTTCATTGATCATAGGTACAACATTGACAACAATGAGTACAACTGTGATGACATAAACAATAATTGCACTTAACGCATTAATTGTTGGGTTAACACGTTTTACATTTGCATAAACATAGATTGAGATATTGGAAACACCCGGTCCTGTTGTAAACATGGAGATAACGAAGTCATCGAAGGACATGGAGAACGCTACAAGCGCACCTGCAATAATACCACCCTTGATCTGTGGGATGATAACCTTCCACATCGCTTGCCATGGTGTACAACCTAAATCTAACGCAGCCTCTGCCATATTCTTATCAATACGACGTAGTCGTGGTAATACTGACAAGATTACATATGGAGAACAGAAGGCGATGTGTGCCAACAACATTGTTGTAAAACCTGTTTGAACTCTCAATGATGTAAAGAACAACATTAAGCCAATCGCAGTAACAATTTCTGGGTTTAGCATTGGTAAGTTATTTACCTGTTGGAATAACTCACGTGTAATACGCTTAGACTTGGAAAGACCAATCGCTGTGATTGTTCCAATGAGCGTAGAAATTAATGTCGCTAGTACTGCACATAAAACCGTGTAATAGATTGCTTCTAAGATTGAACGGTTATTAAACATATTCTCATACCAACGTAATGAAAAACCAGTAAAGCGAGTCAGTGATTTAGAACGGTTGAAACTAAAGAACACTACATAGAAAATTGGCAAATAGAAGAATGCCAAGATGAGGGCAAGATATAACTTCCCGAAAATAGAATTTTTCTTTTCCATTAGTCTGCCTCCTCTGCTGGCTCTTTATCTAGTTTCTTTGTAACATACATCGAAATTAAGATAATGATTGCCATAATTAAACTGATGGCAGAACCAAAGTTCCAGTCACCAGTCTTGATAAAGTAATCTTCAATCAAATTACCAATCAATACATACTGGCCACCACCAAGTAACTTAGGAATAAAGAAGCTGGATACCGCTGGTAAGAATACCAGAGTAATGCCACTTACTACACCACTTAAAGATAGTGGTAAAGTAACACGCATGAATGTCTGCTTATTATCAGCACCTAAGTCACTAGCCGCAATCAATAAGTTCTTATCAATCTTAGAAAGAGCTGTATAAATTTGTAGAATCATAAATGGTAAGAAGTTGTACACCATACCAATATATACTCTAACTTCACTGCTAAATCCAAACCAGCCTAAAATACCCTTCCATGCATACGTACGTACAAGCATGTTAATCCACATTGGAAGTGTAATGAGTAACACCATGATTGCTTGAGAACCACTCTTTAGTTTTGCCATGATGTACGCAGTTGGATAACCTATAAGAATACAAATAGCTGTAGTGATGAAGGCCATCTTTAAACTACGCCATAATACACTTGGGAAAATCGTATCATTGAAGAAACGTGTAAAATTTTCAAATGTAAATTGAAGTGTTAAAACGGAATTACCTTTTACTGTCATTGCATACATGACAATCATGAACATCGGAACGACAATCATAATTATCATCCATACAAAATATGGATAGATTAATTTATTAAATGACTTCATTGTGCATTAACCCATCTTTCTCATTACATGAATATCTTCAGGATTCCACTGTAGACCAATTCTTTCGCCAACTTCAATCTTATCTGTTGTTTCAATCTTTAACTCACGACCCTGTGTAGAGAATGTAATCTGGTAGTCACCTTCTGTGATATTTTCATCATCAAAATCATACTTTACATCCCAGATTTCAACACGAGAGTCATCTTCAATATTCCAAGCATATGCATCAGCCCAACGAATGAGGTCTGTATCTAACGCAACAGATTCCTTGATATCATCAACTGTACGATAGAAGTCGAACGCCTGGATACCTTCTTCGTTTGCAATGTCTTCAACCGCAGCTGGCTCAACAACATTAATCTTAACTGTAATCTTTGTACCTGCAGCTGTACTGAATGTACATGAGTATGTACCAATTTCCTTCTTCACATCATATTCTACATGTGTTAAGGAAACATCCTCACCCTCATCTGTCCATGCTTGCGCGTTTGCACGAGCAATAACTTCAGAGTCTGTTAACTGATCTACGTCTTCAAGGTCCATTGTAAAGGAAGAGGCACTAATATGTTCCTTCGCTTCAGCATTGACAACGTCATGTTCTCCAGTTACATGCATTGTAACTGTCTTAGATGTACCAGAAGATGTTTCTACGATAACTTCATAATGAACACCCTTGAATAATACTGACTTCACTTCACCATTTAATAAGCCACGGTTTCTAGAAACGATATCGATATCCTCAGGACGAATTACAATATCAACTGGTTCATTCTCACTAAAGCCATAGTCTACACACTCGTAATCTACATCATCGAAGTTTACAAGGTTATCCTTCTTCATCACACCATCGATGATATTAGAGTCACCAATGAAACTTGCACAGTATTGGTTAATTGGTTCGTTATAAACTTCTGTAGGAGAACCAACTTGCTCAATATCACCATCCCTTAAGATAACAATCTTATCAGACATTGTTAGAGCTTCTTCTTGGTCGTGTGTAACGAAGATAAATGTGATACCTACCTCACGCTGAATCTCCTTTAATTCAAGTTGCATTTCCTTACGAAGATTCTTATCTAACGCACTTAAAGATTCATCTAATAATAGAACCTTTGGTTCATTGACAAGCGCACGCGCAATCGCTACACGCTGTTGTTGTCCACCTGACATCATAGTGACATCACGGTGTTCAAATCCTTCTAAACCTACAAGAGAAATCATACGACGTACTTTCTGGTCGATGATATCCTTTGGCTGCTTCTTAATCTTTAAACCAAATGCAATATTGTCATATACATCTAAGTGTGGGAACAATGCATAATGTTGGAATACTGTGTTTACATCACGCTTGTATGCAGGAATGCGAGCGATATCCTCGCCATCCATAATGACATGACCTTCTGTTGGTTCAATAAAACCAGCAATAATACGTAAGAGCGTTGTCTTACCACAACCAGATGGTCCAAGTAACGTCACAAACTCATTTTCATAAATATCTAATGAGATTCCCTTTAGTACGACTTGGTTGTCAAAAGTCTTTACAACATTTTTTACTTCAATCAATTTCTTTGCCATGTCTATTCTCCCTCTAAAATTCTGGTGGCGTGCTAATCCAAAGCACTTCTGCTGATTGTTTACTACGATTTTCTAAATAGTGCGCTACGTCTCCTCGGATATAGAAAGTATCCCCTCGTCTAATCACAGCGCCTTTTTTGTATCCCTCTCTTACGAGATAAATACGTCCACTTAATACATATCCAAACTCTTCCCCTTGGTGTGGTTCAATCTGTTTTGATCTAGCACCAGGTTCAAGTTTTAAGATAATTGGTTCCATATCATTCTTCTGTGCGTTTGGCACAATCCAATGCGTTGTTACACCATCCTGTTCATCAACGAACACATCCTCTGGTGTAAAGACAATCTTCTCTTCATGTTCTTCCGCAAAAAAGCGTGACATATCAACCCCTAGAGCTTCCGCAATATCTGCTAGTGTCTGAATTGATGGAGATGTTAAATTACGCTCCAACTGTGACAAGAAGCCCTTCGTCAGTTCTGTTCGTGAGGCCAATTCTTCAAGTGTCAGGTCATTCTTGATTCGTAGCTGCTTGATGCGATGTCCGATATCTATCATAATCCTCCTCGTTAGTTTAGTTTTACTAAACTATTAATTAACAGTAACAAAACAATAATAATTATATTTAATTCAAGATGAAAATCAATAGTTTTTTAAACTTTTTGTTTAGAGATTATAAACTCAATAAAAAAAATAAAAAAGTCTTTCGACTTTTTTAAAATACCATACCCCATATCACAGCGATGATAACTGCCGGTAACACATTAGCCACTCGCATCTTTCGATCAAATACCATATTGACTCCAACACAGAATATCAAGATGGATCCAACACACGAAAGATTCTCTAATGCGACTGCTGGCACAACTGTATTTAACATCATCGCAAGTACGGTAATACTACCTTGAAAGATTGCGACTGGAATTGCTGAGAACATACATCCCTTACCAAGTGAAGCGCTCATCACACTCACTAAGATAAAGTCAATTACACCCTTAGCTGCTAGTACTGTGATATCACCACTAACACCATCTTTGATTGCGCCAATGACAGCCATCGCACCAATACATACAACACAACTCGTATTCACAAAGGCTATAATAAACTTTGTATCATTACCATTATTACTTTTCTTTTTAACATAATCAGCAAACTGATTAATCTTTCCATCTAAATCAAAATACTCACCCACAATAGCACCAATTGCCAAACAGCAGATAACCATCATGATATTACGTGGAATTAACCTACCATTTTCAATCATTAACATCTGTTCCATCGCACCTGCAATACCAACAAAGATAACTGCTATCCCTGTTATTAAAAACAGTGTTTCTTGCATCTTCTCTTTCATTTTAGAACTAAAAGAGCAGCCAAATGTACCAGCTAAAACAATTAAAATAATATTGATGATTGTTCCGAGTCCTCGCATAATTTCCCTCTTAGATAAAACTCACCAGTACTATTCTAGGCTTATAACTATACAGTGTAAATATGAAAAGTATCTATATTTTACAAAATTACTTATAGATTGATATCCTCTAGCATCTTCTTACAATATGCTTTCATACCATCTTTCAAAATATAATGGCCAAGCCCACTTTCATCGACATCTTCCATCGGTTCCATTTCATAGCCACTCGTAACTGTATTAACACCTGCTGGAGTAACTGCTTCTGCATAGGCTACAGAAACATGATATCCCTTTTCTGCCTGCTCAACTAGCCAAGTTGCGAGTGCTCTTCCAATTTCTTTCATACAGCCACTGCCCTGGTATTCTTCTTTGATATTAGCAGTATAGATATATAAGATATTGTTACCCTTCTTCATACCTATATTCTTTAAAACTGTAAAATCACCAGTCTCATAATATTTTTGGAAATTATCTTCATCCACAAAAATTAATGTTTGATAGCCAATTAGCTTATCTTCATCATCTACCGCAAAAAATAATCCATCCTTTGAGTTTTCATATAATCTATGCAAATAGGAAGTCGGCAAGTAATTTTCATCATCTGATGGCCATACTTCATGATCCAAATGAACCATCTGTGAAAACAAGTTCTCATTGATTTCTTCATTCTTTATGATTCTCATGTATATCACCTCATGATTATATTGTATAAGATATGCAATATTACTTCAAATTCACCCACTTATAAGCAAAATAAAAAGCCCGCTTATCGGGCCTACTATTAGTGCGGATAACAGGATTCGAACCTGCACGAGTCGCCTCACTGACACCTGAAATCAGCGTGTCTACCAGTTTCACCATATCCGCATCGCAATAGTAATTATACACAAGCTCACTTTAAATTGCACGAATTTATTTTGAACGCTTTCTCAATGAAAAAGCCCAATAAAGTCATGAATATAACGCCAATCACAGCCACTAAAATTGTTACTGGAAGTAGTTCAAAACCAAACGAAATTCCTAGAATCGATTGCGTGAAATAAAAGGTAATCACAAAGAGTACACTCATAATGAGTACAATCATGAGACGATACTTTGTAGTTGGTTGATAGATACGATATAGAGTATAAAGATATATGACACCAGTCACAAATACTAGAATAGCATCCGCTTGTTCCAAAGATAATCCCATATATGTACGATAGAACTTTGTAAAGAGTACAACTAATACTACTGCAATTGCAGACGGTAGTGCACGTAAGAATGCATCTACCAAAAATCTGCCTCTCAACTTCTCAAAGCTAGGTTCTAGTTGTAAAAATACGGTTGGAATTCCTACACAAATTGCACTAATCATTGTTAAGTGTACTGGAACGAATGGATAAGCAACTTGAAATAATGCAACATAGATTGTTAATAAGAAAGAGAATAGCGTTTTAACTAAATACATTGAAGATGCTCTAGAGATATTATTGATGACTCTTCTACCCTCACAGACGATAGAAGGTACGACATTAAAATCATTTTCTAATAAGACGATATCAGAAATATCTTTCGCTGCCGATGAACCTGCAAGCATAGCGATAGAAACATCTGCTTGCTTTAAAGCAGGAATATCATTGACTCCATCACCTACCATTGCTACAACATGTTTACGCTGTAGTGCGGTTAGAAGTTCCTTCTTCTGCTTCGGAAGAACTCTGCCAAAGACAGTATATTCTTCGACAACTTGATCATAATTGATTTCACCAATAGATAAATCAACATACTTTTCTGCATTTGGTACACCTGCTTTCTTCGCGATGGAAGAAACTGTTTTTGGATAATCACCAGATATTACTTTAATAGTTACACCCTGTTTAGATAAATAGGATAGTGTTTCATTTACATTTGGACGCATTACATCATGGATGTATACCAAAGCTAATAATTCTTTTTGATTGTTTTCTTTAGCTAGTGCTAATGCAATCGTACGCAGTTCACCTTGAGAAATCGTATCATGATACATTTGATAAGTTGCATCTTTTTTCTCAAAAATAAATTCAAAGGCGCCAACATATAATGTACCTATACCATGCAACGTTGCACTTGTATATTTACGTTCACTCGCAAACGGTTGAAAATGATCCACCTGAATCTGCATATCACTCTTAAAATATTCCTGCAAAGCTTTGGCAGTTGGATTTGGATGTTTTTCCATCTGTAGATATGCATGCATATATGCATGTAAGTCTTCTTCAGATAGATTACCTATAATCTCAATATGATCAACCTGCATATCTCCTTGGGTTAATGTGCCCGTCTTATCAAGACACACTACATCAACACGTGCTAGTCCTTCTATCGAATAAAGCTCTTGTACAAGTGCCTTTAATTTTAATAAACGCATGGTAGATACCGCTAAAGCAACACTTGTTAGTACGACTAAGCCTTCTGGAATCATTCCAATAATTGCAGCAGATGTATTTAATACAATACCTGCATAGCCTACATTCTTTACACCCATCTGCATACAAACTAATATTATTGTGACAGGAATAATTAGAATAGATACTATCTTAATCAGTTTTTGTAGGTCTTTTTGTAATGTACTTTTATGGAATCCAGATACTTTAGTACCTTCCATAATCTTCTCAGACTGGCGTTCGTGACCGACTTTCGTTACCCTAACTTCTGCATCTCCACTCAATACAATTGTTCCACTATAAACAGTATCCCCAACCTTTTTATAAACTGTATCAGATTCACCAGTTAAAAGACTCTCATTGATTTCTAGACTACCTTCGGTAATTACACCATCAATTGGGATTTGAATACCTGCTTGTAAACTTACTACATCGTCTTGGACAATTTCATTTACAGAAATTTCTTTCCAAATATTATCTCGATACGCATTTACTTTTGTAGTTGTAAGAATACGTATCTGATCCAGTAATTTCTTCGCACGTATTTCTTGAATAATTCCAATGAGTGCGTTTGTAATGACTGCACCCATAAACATTGCATTTTGATATTTACCAGTTGTGATTACAAATATAAAAAGTACAATATTTAAAAAGTTAAAATAAGTAAAAATATTTTCTCTAATAATATTTATGGTAGACTTTGATAATCTCTTAGGTTCACCATTTACTTTCTTTTCTAAAATACGCTGGTTTACTTCATCATTTGTAAGTCCTTTATGTGTCATTACTTCTGTGCAATGATTTCTGCAAGTCTAATCTTACCTTCTTCAAAAGTAAAATTATCCCAATCATGCATTAACTTCTGCGCAAAGTCATGCATAAATGCCATACTGTTCTTTACATCAACACCAGCTAGTTGTGCAAGAACAAATATCGCTGCTTGCAGTTCAATATCTGATACATGCTCGCATGGTAACATGAACTTCTCATCACCATAACAATACACACCTTCATCATTCTTGAAGATCATAACATCTGAACCTGTCAAATCATGTAGATACTCTGCGGTCATCTGGAAATCATGATACTTTTCACCAGAGAGATAGAATGCGTCTGTTTCAGATAAAAGTAGTATTGGATT
This sequence comes from Solobacterium sp., assembly GCA_015256455.1. Lineage (GTDB taxonomy): Bacteria > Bacillota_I > Bacilli_A > Erysipelotrichales > Erysipelotrichaceae > Bulleidia. The sequence continues at coordinate 31,365 of JABZMB010000006.1, forward strand.
TAATGAACATAGTGCATGGAAAATATCCTCATCCATCTGATCACCAAATTCACCAGGCACAAAATAGATTGGCTTTTCCAAATTATCTAAAGTATTCAATAAATCAATAACACCTTCACCACTCAGCATTTCTCCATATAGCAGTACTGCATGAACATCATCTTTCTCTAAAGTCTGTGCATATGACATGTCAAAATTATATTCCCCACCAGGAACGCTAAAATATGTTTGATTTCCTTCTTGATCTACCATGTGATAGGTGCAACCATTTACTAGTTCACTTCTTACATGAATTGGTAATTTACGTACCATCATTTCTGCTTCTACAATTTCACCATAAATACCTGTACCAACAGGTGCATATAGTTCATATGGGAAATCAAAATGCTGAAATACATCAGCAGCTTTAAAACCTGTACCATTGATGAGTTGTTCCTGTTTTAAAACGTTAAACTCTTCATTTCCTTGCGGAAGTTTATCCACATACGAAACAAAATCTACATGTGCAGATCCTATAATTAATATCTTTTTCATATCTTCAGTATATCAAAATTTCCCTTCAAAAATAAATTTTCAATTCATATAAATATAGAAAAAAACCTGTACAAGTACAGGTTTTCAGGTGGCTCCAGCCAGAATCGAACTGGCGACACAAGGATTTTCAGTCCTTTGCTCTACCGACTGAGCTACAGAGCCAAATGGTTGCGAGGGAAGGATTTGAACCAACGACCTCCGGGTTATGGGCCCGACGAGCTACCAGGCTGCTCTACCTCGCGATGTGTTGTTCCGAAGAACATAATTTAAATGGCGGAGGAACTGGGATTCGAACCCAGGCGCCGATTTCTCGACCTACCGGTTTTCAAGACCGGACCCTTCAACCACTTGGGTATTCCTCCGTTTTAGTGGACCCTGAAGGACTCGAACCTTCGACCAGTCGGTTATGAGCCGACAGCTCTGACCAACTGAGCTAAGGGTCCGAGATGTTTCTTGCAAGATGCATGTTACATCTCGTTCTTAAATAATAATGGTAGCGAGGGTGAGACTCGAACTCACGACCTACCGGGTATGAACCGATTGCTCTAGCCAACTAAGCTACCTCGCCATCATGGTCGGGATGACAGGATTCGAACCTGCGACCCCTTGATCCCAAATCAAGTACACTACCAAGCTGTGCTACATCCCGAATGGCGCGCCGAGCAGGAGTCGAACCCGCAACCTTTTGATTCGTAGTCAAATGCTCTATCCAGTTGAGCTATCGGCGCAATACACATTAAAATTAGTGCTATATAAATATAGCAAGAAAATATCTATTTGGCAAGGTAAAAATAAAATAATTTTACAAAAGAGACTTCTCCATCAGAAGAAGTCTCATATATAGTTTTTATCCCCAAATTAACCAAGTTACGATGTAACCAGAAAATACTGCAATGAGTGTAAATGGAATGCCAATACGGAAGAAGTCTTTTGAAGAAACTTTATACCCTTCCTTGTTTAGAATACCAATTGCAGCGATATTTGCACTCGCTCCAACAGGTGTTAAGTTACCACCAAGAGTAGCGCCAATTAGTAATCCAAAGTATAAGACATATGGTTCAACTCCCATAGAATTTGCAATACCCTGCACTACTGGTAACATTGTCGCAACATATGGAATATTATCCACAAATGCCGAGATAAATACCGATACAAATACAATCATTGTATACATCACGAATACAGAGCTACCACCAAGTTTTACAAAGAGATCAGCTATCGCATCAATAACGCCAGCTTCAGTAATACCAGCAATTACGATAAACAAACCAATCAGTAGAAGTAATGTATTAAAATCAATTGCTTGAATTGCACGCTTTACAACATTACAGGATTTCTCACGAATTGTTCTATAAATAATACCAATTACTGCATAGCCCATACAGATAAGACCATTTGTAAGTTGTGGCTTATTCTCAAATTGCGAAGCTGTGATTAATGTTACAATCACACCAATCATCAATAATGAAGGAATATAATCAGTTACCTTTGTGGTAATTTCCGCATGAACTGGTTCTTTTGATTTTCTAAATAAGAATAATAATACTGGAATTGTCATTGCGGCACCAATTTCTACTGATAACGCAATGCCAGGTTTGCCCATAAACACAAAGAAATCATTAAAGCTCATGTTTGCATAACCACCTAGAAGAATACTTGTTGTATCCCCTACGAGTGTCGCAGCACCTTGTAAGTTACTAGATACCGCTATTGCAATAATGACGGGGATAGGATTTGTCTTTAATTTCTTTGAAACTGCTAGGCCAACTGGCGCAACCATTAATACTGTCGCAACATTATCAACAAACGCAGAAATTACACCTGCGAAAATACTTAATACAACTACCGCCCATTGAATATTAGGAACAGCTTTTAATAGTCCTTCTGCCATAAGTGCAGGCATTTGGCTTTCAATGAATAACTGAACAACCATCATTGTGCCTGCCAACATTAGAATAATATTCCAATCGACAGCACCAATTATATTGCCTAGTGGTAAGATTCCTAACAGAATAAATATCCCTGCCGCAACAAGCGCAATATATGGACGTTTTTCAGGAAGTGCTAATAAGAATATATACATGACAATAAATAACGCTAAAGCAAGTATCATAATTTCCTCCGAACAAGTAAGTGAATTATAACAGAAACAAGCAAAATTCAAAGTATTATTACATTTAAAAATCATGAAGTTTCATGTAAGATTGAATCATGAAAATTACTTTAAATGATGAAATCAATCAATTTCTAAATCGCTGCCTTACGAATATCATGAATGATTCAAAAAATGATTTTTTAGGAATGCATATCACAAAGAAAAATGAGAAGAAAGTCATAAAGATGCTCGCAGATGCAGGTATCCCCGAATTTCAGGATATAAAGAATTGCCCTTCTCTTTTCTTATCTGTCGATGAGTGGGAGAATAATCCATATCACAAAAACATTCATTTAGATTGGATTAAAGATTCCCACTTCACATTCGAAAGAGGAAAAATTGCAGGCTTTGAATTATTTAACTCCGATGTAATACAAAAAGACCCAAATCGAGAATTAAATGATTGGATGAAACTGCGTGCAATGGATCGTAATTTTGATGCTCTCTATTTATACCAAGATGATATGGACTGGATGTTTGATGCGCCTAGTGAAGCAAACACCAACGATGTTCCTGCTCAACGAGCACACGGGAAAGTACTGACCTTTGGTTTAGGTATTGGCTATTTCTTGTATATGGCAATTCAAAATCCTAATGTAGAAGAAGTTACTGTAATTGAGCTATCTAAAGAAGTAATCGCAATGTTTCAAAATTTCATCTTACCCCAATTCGAATCCACAAAACCGATTTATTTGATTGAGGCAGATGCGTTTGATTACTTCAATGAAGAATATCTTTCAAATTTTGACTATATCTATACAGATATCTGGCAATCTTCTCAGGATGGTTTGCCTTTGATTACTGGACTTTTAGAACAATGTTACTTACCAAAAGAAAAAGCAGACTTCTGGATTGAAGATTCTTGTCTAGAAGTTTTCTGGACATTAATATTCCTATACTTTGAATCCTTAGCACGCAACAAAGAATTAGAAGTGAATCCTTACTACCAAACATACATAGAGAAAATTGCATACTACTTTGAACATATTGATGAAACAGTATCTGATGTAGAAACATTAAAAACATACATGTATGATACAAATATTTCACGCAGTATCCTATCAATAAAACTGGACTGATCGTAAGACCAATCCAGTTTTTGTTATTTAAATTAACATAGGTAAGAATATATTTGCCAGTCCAAGGAAGATAAAGAATCCTAGAACGTCTGTTGCAGTTGTTACAAAGATTGAAGATGATACTGCTGGATCTGCCCCAAACTTATCTAAAACAACTGGGACTAAGAAGCCAAAGATACCAGCAACTACTAGGTTACCAATCATCGCAATAACGGTAATCACACCCAAGAATATATTTCGATAGAGTATTATTACAATAACTGCTGTAATCAAACCATTAACTGTACCATTAATAATTCCTAAGAAGATCTCCTTTACAAAAGACTTCCAATTTCTTTTGAAATCAACTTTATCAGTCGCAATCTGACGCACTAAGATGGACTGTGTTTGAGAACCTGCATTACCACCCATTCCAGAGATAATTGTCATAATTGAACTAAGCGCAACAACCTGTGCAATTGTACCTTCGAAAACCTTTACGGTAAAAGATGCCATGAAAGCTGTAATTAGGTTAATTAATAACCAAGGTAAACGTAACTTAATAGATTGAAATAGTGTTGTATCAAGACTTTCTTCCTTCGATACACCACCCATCTCCAACATATCTTCGTTATACTCTTCAACGATAACGTCAATAATATCATCGACAGTAACGATACCAAGAATTGCCATGCGTTGATTTACAACCGGAATTGCTTTCAAGTCATATTTCGACACAAGTTTGGCAACTTCTTCCTGGTCCATCTCTGGACCAACGCTGATGAAGTTTTCTTTCATGATATCTGACATCAATATATCTTTATCTGAGGATAAAATATCTCGTAAATCGGCAATACCAATTAATTGTCCTCTTGCGTTTACTACAAAGATTGTTTCAATAACTTCAATCTTTGGCCCAATCTCACGAATCTTTTCTAAACCTTCGATAACCTTCAAATCATCTTTGATTGCGATGTAGGCGGTTGTCATAATACCACCAGCTGTATCTGCTGGATATTCCAATAGATTAGTGATTTCAGTACGATCTTTATCCTTCATCAAATTCACAATGGTTTTACGTCTACCAATTGTTAAATCTCCAACAATATCAGCGATATCATCCTGTGCCATATTACTAAAGATTTCTAGAAGTTCATTATTAGATAATGCATACATAAAACGAACACGAAGTTCATCATCTGCTTGTTCTAATACAGAGGCGATATCATCTGACGATAAGATACTGCACATTTTCCATAGTTCTTCATCATTGAGATATTCAGCAGCTTGTGCCACGTCAATCGGATTATTCTCTTTAATATATTCAGAAAGTTCTGCAGCCTCACCAGCTTCAATCATCTGGCGCAGTCTTTCTTCATTCATCATTTCTTCTCTTATTTTTTTTTCAGACATCTCATCGCCTCCTTAGCATAATAACTTTATATTTTTATGCCAAGAAATTCAATTTATTTCATCTTATGAATAGTATTAATTTTATGATTGCGCATCAACAACTAGAATTTCAAATTCTAATGATGGCATACATTCCCTTAAATCATGTTCAATGCGATGTAGTGCCTCAATGCGATCTTCAACCGGTGTGTTTGCATTTCCTTGAATAATAAAGATAGCATTCTTCGTAGTATCATCAAACTTATAGTTTTCACCATCTCTAACACCCATCCAAGCTAAGATACCTTGACTGTCTCTATAGAGATAATCCGTCTCGGCCACATGCTTTGGTGTTGAACAAATTGGCAAGAATGTATCCTCCTTTTGGCTCACCGTAAATTCTAGCGGTTCTTGAATCTTATCTAAATCATGGCCACCAATTGCTAGGAAAGATTTTAAAGTTTCAACATTATAAATATCTACAATGCTATTGATATGAGGCATAGATCCTCGATGTTGTATATTACGAATAAATGCAGGAATCGTAGGAGGATTCTTCTTAATACTTCTTCCAGCCTTCTGCATTAGTTCGATATAGCCTTGAATAAAAGGATGTTGAATCACTTCATCCATATTGCACTGTAGCGCCCACTCTTCTACTTCTTCTTGTTTCTGCAAAAATGCTGGTGTTAATTCTGCATTTGGGTCTACATTTCTAGCAATACCAATTACAACATGTTCTACACCAAATGCTTCTAAGCTTTTGTCTAAGATTATTTTCATATAGCACCTCACTATTACCAACATTATATCATTATCAACATTAAAACTATGGTATAAAATCAGTCTTCTTGAATAGGATATTCTTTTACTTTTACCGCTAGTAATACGACTCTTTTTGAGGAATATGCATCTAAGCATGTCTGTATCGTTACAAATTCATCACTATATCTTGGTTTTATATCTGTATCGTAAATGACTGAAACGCTTTTTGCGTCCGCAATCCATTCATAGAACTTCTCAGCAGAAGAAAAATCCTTCTGCTGATAGTTCCAATCTAATTTCTTATTTTTAATAGCAATTAAAAATACTTTGTATTCCTCTATTTTATCTTGCATGCACAAGTAGAAGCTTTGGTATTCATAAAATAACTTCTTGTCCGATAATTCTGCGAGCCTAGTAAAGACTGAATTTTCAGTTCCATACCCAACATGATGTCCATAGATAATTTTATTCTTAGATTTCGTTTCAAATATCATCGGTGTTCCACACACAGATGGTTTACCATCAAAATCTTGGTAAAGATACTCTTTTCCACCTGTGTCAATGACAACTGGCTGTGATACAATTCCGTTCTGCCAATAAATCCATGCCCAAAAGTCAGGATTCTGTTTCTTTAAGTCATTCCATGCTTGCATATTGATATGCAATCTTTCATTTTCCTTTTGCGGTTGTATTTTATCAGACAGTATTTGAACTTTCAGTTGTTCATCCTCCAACACCCTCCACTTTCTTGCATAGATACATACACCAAATAACATGACTAATATGCATAATGAGACTTTGATTTTGATTAACATCCCTATTACTTATGCATACGCTTTGTTGAGAAAATAGTCCATGCAATACCAATCAATCCTCCAATCACACAGAACCAGAAACCATAGTGAATCCCTACTCCAGTTGGTATATCTTTTTCCTTCTCATCTGCCACTGTCATTTCAACAGGTTTTTCTGCACTAAAATTTTGTTCAGAAAGATGTTTGATTTCATATTTTTCAGTTGAAATTTCATATCCCTTTGGAGCTTCTGTTTCCATCACATACATCCCTGAAACAGCATATGGCACCACAAAATCAACATAACCATTCTTATCCGTTACACCAACTGTACTTCTTCCGGAAATATCCATTGCGATTGTTCCATCAAAATGGAAGACTGTAAATTCAGTATTCTCCAGAACTGTTTCGTAGTCTTCTGCATCAACCTTCTTTATTCGTACATAGATTTTCTTTTTTCTGTCAACCGCTTGAATAAGTTGTGGTTTTTCTTTTGTACCTGTTGCAGTAAATACAATATCTTGATCCATCCGTTCATATCCAAATGGTGCTTCTACTTCATGCAAAATATAAGTATTACCACCTTTTACGTGTTTTCCAATGTCATAAACTTCTTCTGTAGTAACCAAACGATGTACTATCTTTGGATTTTGATTTTCATCTAATACTGGTACATATTCTTGATTCTCATTAAGAACAGCTTCATAGATTTCTAGGATAGCACCAACTACTGCACGACCATCCTCATCTACCTTTTTTAAAGAGATATCAACACTTAAATCAACCATTTGAATCTTAATTGGCTCTGTAGTAGTTGGATTGTATTTTGGAACTGTAAACTGCATTGTTGAAGCGCGATGTACACCATTTACAATCTCTACTTCTTCTAATTCATATTGTTCACCTGCATGCAGGTTATTTAAATGGATGGCTTCTGAAGTAGTTACACCATCATTTGGTAAAGGTACAAGTTCTCCAGTCGTAATATTCTTTAGTTGTAAACGTACCCCACTTACTGCTTTACCCTCTTCATTTATTTTCTCAATCAGGTATTCAACCGGTTTATCAATCATTTCTACTGCTAGCACAGTTCCATCAGGATTTACTGTAAATGTAATATCATCTGCATAGTAGTATCCATCTGCTGTCATTTCTTCATGAAGTGTATATTTCTTTCCTGATGTCAAACCAGCAATCTTATGTGCTACTTGATAAGCAGATACCCACTCATCTACAATTGTATTTTCTTCATCTAAAATACGTAATTTAGCACCTGGTGTTTCAGGACTTCCTGTAATCATCGTTTTGGTAATTTCTGTCTTTGTAATTTGATTTGTAATTGTAAGATTGCGATGAATCGTAGCAGTGATATCATCTTCTTCCACAAACTGTACAGGATATGTTGTTTCATCTAATACAAGACCATCAATTGTCTTAACTTCTTGTACTACATACTTTCCTAAAGGAATCTTTTCAACTGATGCGTATCCATTTTCATCTGTTATAAATTCTGTAAACACATGTCCTTTCGGTAATATAACAGTTCCATGTATTGGCTCGATAATGTCTTCGTTAGCAATGAGTTTAAAAACAATACCAGCTAAACTTTTTTCTGTTACTAAATTACGGTCACTTTGGTAGTCTTCTACATTCTTTTGTAGGTCTAACTGTCCATAGATACGATTATTCTTTACTTCGACTGTAATATATTGGTTATTATCTTCATCTACTTTTACAACATTCTCTTGTTGTAAAGTAAATGGAATCTCCTGTAGTTCTCTTGTAAATCCTACTGGACTACTAATTTCTTCAATTGTATAACTACCTGGTGCTAACTTTAGTGGAGTTGTGATGGTACCACCTTGTTGCACGACACAGAATGTTCCCTTAGGATATTTAATATCTTCTTTTGTGCTTGTTTGAAATGTATCATAACTATTCTCTCCAATACGTTGAACTATATAGTTACCATTTGCATCTTTGATTTTGAACCCTGCAGAATGGAAATCAATGATTTCATTTGTTTCTGCATCCTTCTTTACAAGGCGTACGTAATATTCCTTTGAGATATTACTAATCTCATATTTTATGTCAGGTTGATTTTCGCGAGAAACTTCGAATACAAAATCTTCCTTCAATAGTTCAATCTCACTATCCTTAGCAGATGTTTGACGTACGGTATATTTTCCATATGCTAGCTCCCCTGATTTTGCATTACCCTCTTCATCTGTAGTAATAATTGCATATTCTTTCGGTGTAAATTCTGATAAGTGCTGACTTGCCTCTTCGAAACTACCAAAACGATCAATATGTTTTTGTAAGATTGCAGTAAATGTAGCGCCATGTTCATTTGTGGCTAGTGCTGATTGATGTTTATCTACAAATAACTTATGAATACTAAATTTCCCTGTGATTACATCATCTAAAACATCCAGTGAGATGTGATTCGTATGATTTGGTAATTGATTAAATAAAACAATCTTCTTTTCAGTATCTAATTTATATCCAGTTGGTGCTGTTACCTCTTTGACAGAATACTGATGTGAATAATAAAGACCCTGAATTGTATTAGAAACACCACTTTCATCAATGTTTAACATTCCTACAGGTATTTGTGCTGTTTCATCAAATAGTTCATAACTCGTTTTCACAAATGATTCTGCAGCACCTTGTGGTTGTTGTAGATTTGTATCACTATCACGCTTGATTAAGTTAATACTTGTACCTACAGCGTATAGATTAATCTCTGCACTATCCACATGTAACTTTCCTGCCTTAATCACATCTTGATTAATCGGTGAACGATAGATAATCTGATTTTCTCCACCTTCATCATTACGAGATAATAGTTTATTGATAAAGCGAATCTTTGCTTGTTGACCCATTGCAACTTTAACATAGAAATCACTTCCTACAACGGTAGATACAGGCTCTCCATTTACATTTACAAGTAATCCATTTTCAACAACTACATCAAAGTTATCAAGACTACCATTTGTATTTACCACATGTACTGGTACGTTGCCATCAATTTCACCAGTAAAGAAACTACCCTCCTTCACATTCTGGTTATATTCCACAACTTGAAGATTTGGCATGAAACGCAACTGCTCTACGAGTGATCGAATTTCATTTTTCTTTTGTGTCGTATCAATCGTTGCACGTGAAATATTGGTTGTACCTAAATATTCCCAAATTAAATCCTGTGCAGCCAGGTAACGTTCATTTGTCCTTTCGCCATCAAAGCCATACCCAAAGAATGCATATGCAAGCATGATATTTCGATCAAGTTTTGACATCTTAGTCCATCCTGGATCTTCTCCTACATAGCCAATCGGATGATAGATTTCCGGTATCTTTGGCTGTATACAGTATGCGGGGATTCCATCCGCACGCAAGAAATGAGACTCTGGCGTATCATAGGCAATTCCATCTACATAATAGATTTGTCTACCCGGTACATCTGTACAAGTTATTGTTGTACTTTCTGCATAAACATGTAAGTGTGGCAACAGTGTAAATACCATTAACACTGACAAGATTCGCAGAATCAGATTTTGAATTTGTTTCTTAATCTTTTCTATCTTCATATGAGTTCCTCCCTACTCACTTATATATAGAAAAAAAGTCGGTACATTCCTGTGCCAACTTTATGCCAATCTAAAACTCTTCATATTCAATTGAGATAATCTCTTCAAAATGTATGGTTGTACGATCTTTAAAAATAATCTTTTTTTCTATATCATCAATACGATGCAAATATTTCTCAACCATTTGGTAACTACCACCACTCTTCTTTAAATCATGTACAAAATACTGAACTTTAATGAGTGGCTTTTCTATCTCATGTCTATGTAGAATCTCAAGTTTATGCTTTAATTCCTCTATTTCTGTTTCAGATAATTCAATGCGAGATTGTGTAATTCTAGAAGATTCACGAATTAAGTCTTCATATCCTGTTAATGCCGCAAATGGCATAAACTGGGCAGCTCGATCTTGAATAGACATCTTACGATGAGTCTTAGATACTGGAGGATCCAGATACAGCATATCTTCATACTTTTCACTCATGCTTTGTGTCCTCCAATCTGATTATTGCGTTCTACCGCAGTAGCACCTTCTTCTAAGTCTCTTCCTTTTAACAACTTATTCTTTCCATATTTCCGCTTGATAGAGAGAATCGCTTGTTGTAGTTGACGGTCCTTCGTCTCGTCAACTTTCGCTATATTTACATCCTCTTTAGGTGGTGCAAATAAATCTAATTGTGTCACTTCTGTATGCCTTCTTGCGTCTTCTTCACTAATAATACTCATAAATGTAATTGTTATCTTACGTACTAGTAATCTCGCATCTACAATCTTATCAAATAGTCGCTCTACTGCTTCCATAATCTCTTTTGTAAAAGATGTGTGATGTGATAATTTCACAGTACCATTTGTAGGTTTTGGAACTACTCTACCATACCAGTCCAAGGCCGTTTTAATATCCATTGATAATTCATAATCCTTTAAACTATCCGCATCATAACTGATCGATAGCCCAACTTGTTTCGTTGTCATTTTCTTCGCAGTCAAGTCGAGTACTAATTGTTCTGTCATTTCCTTTGCGACTAATTTTGCCTTAGTAAAGGTATAACCAGACATTAAAACCTGGCCTGAACTAAAGCTATGATTACTTGGCTGATAATGTTTAATTGCATGCATGGTACAGGATTCAAAGCCCCATGCATGATCAATCAGTAACTCAGCATTTACGCCAAACAATTTATAGAGTAACTCTTCATTTAAATATTCATCTTCTTTGCCGATTGAACATCTTGCGATATCACCCATTGTATACATACCATGTTGTTCAAGCTTGCGTGCATAGCCTCTTCCAACACGCCAGAAATCTGTTAATGGGTTATGATTCCAAAGTAACTTACGATATTCTATTTCATCCAGCTCCCCGATACGTACACCATACTTATCTGCTGGAAGATGTTTTGCGATGATATCCATCGCAACTTTAGCAAGATATAGATTTGTACCAATCCCTGCAGTTGCTGTAATACCTGTCTCTTCATATACAGCCGATAACATTGTTCTTGCAAGTTCTTCTGCAGTCATATGATAAGTGCGCAAATATCCTGTTACATCCATCATAACTTCATCGATAGAATATACATGGATATCCTCAGCTGCGATATAACGTAAATAGATATTATAAATATTTGCACTATACTCGAGATATTTTGCCATCCGAGGTTGGGCAATGATATATGTCACTTTATATTCAGGATGATTCTCTAAAAGTTCTCGATTCCATTCTTCTTTAACAAAACGTTTCCCATATATCTTACTTTGACGTTCACGATTAATTTCTGCAACCTTCTGTTCCACTTCAAAAAGTCTGGGTCTACCAGATATTCCCAGCTGCTTTAGTGATGGTGATACCGCAAGACAGATAGTCTTACTAGTACGTGAAGTATCAGCCACTACCAGATTTGTTGTAAGTGGATTTAAATTACGATCCTGGCATTCTACAGATGCATAGAACGACTTTAAATCGATTGCAATATATATTCTTCTTTCAGTCATAAATTTATCTCTGCAGATACTATTATAGCGTAATAAAAAGACAAGTTATCACTTGTCTTAACATCCAGTTCCATCAATATTACATGACTGTCCAGACTCTACTACAGCTACTTTTGAAGTTTCTTCTCCCTTTAACCACTCTTCATAGTCAAAACAAATCGAACCATCTTCTAACACAAGTGTTGGGATACCAATATATCCTTCCCTTTTCGCATCATCATACGCAGAAGAATGATCACGTAAAGCTAGAAATTGTTTTAATGCACGAATCGATCCAGTAATATCGATATATTCAAATGCGACATTATTTTTTTCTAGAAATTCTTTGCATGAAACACAATGTGGACAAAGTGGACTACCAAAAACTTTTATCATAATAAGCCTCCTATATCCTTATTCTAGCGTATAACCATACACTTACCAAAAGAATTGATTAAAAAAACGAATTTTCATTACAGTTGTAACTACTTCTTCGTTTTTATATGTTTTATTTCATATTCTTGCGATATTCTGCTAATTCAGCATCGTTTGCCCATACAAAGTGTCCAGGCTTAATTTCATGGAATGCTGGTTTATCATCATCATAATGATGGCTGTCCAATGAATATGGTTTTACAATCTTCGCCTTTTCAATCTGTGGATCAGGAATTGGAACAGCTCCTAATAATGACTGCGTATATGGGTGCAATGGATTGAGGAACAATTCATTTGTTTCTGCAAGTTCTACAATTCTACCTAAGTGAATAACTGCAATACGGTCAGAGATAAAGCGTACAACTGATAAGTCATGCGCAATAAAGATACATGTTAATCCACGTTCTCTCTGTAATCTCTTTAATAGGTTTAATACCTGCGCACGAATAGATACGTCTAGCGCTGAGATAGGTTCATCTGCAATCAATAAATCCGGTTGCATGATAATCGCTCTAGCGATACCAATACGTTGACGCTGGCCACCTGAGAATTCATGTGGATAACGTGACATATGCTCTTCAAGAAGACCTACTTCATTTAATGCAGATACTACTTGATTATAGCGATCTTCTTCATCAGTATATAACTTGAAGTTAACCAGACCTTCAGAAACGATATAATCAACTGTTGCACGTTCATTTAAAGAAGCAGCCGGATCTTGGAAGACCATCTGAATCTTACGAATAACTTCTTTATCTAATTCACGAGAAATCTTTCCAGAAATACGCTTTCCTTCAAACAAGACTTCACCATTACTAATTGGATTAATACGGTTAATTGCACGCGCAATTGTAGTCTTACCTGAACCAGACTCACCTACAAGGGAGAAAGTTTCTCCTCTATATACTTGGAAGTTGGCATCATGTACGGCTACGAACTTATTTTTCCCATTGGTGAAAGTTACTTCAAGATTTTTGACTTCAACTAGTACTTCTTTTTCGTTGTTATCCATGATATGTACCTCCTTCACCTAATGTCTCTAATAATCTTTCGTGCAAGTTACGAATTACTTCAGGCTTTTCAACCTTTGGTGCACGTGGGTCTAATAACCATGTCTTAGCAAGGTGTGTACTAGAAACTGCAAACATCGGTGGCTCTTCCTCAAAGTCAATTCTCATCGCATAAGGATTACGTGGTGCAAACGCATCACCTACAACCTCTTCAAATAAACTTGGTGGAGTACCTGTAATTGCATATAAGTCTTGACCCTTAATACCTAACTGAGGCATAGAACTTAATAGAGCCCATGTATATGGATGTTTAGGATCATAGAATACTTCTTCTACTGTTCCATATTCAACAATTTGACCTGCATACATGACCGCAACCTTATCTGCTACATTCGCAACGACACCAAGGTCGTGTGTAATATAAACAGTTGTGAAGTGATACTCTTCCTGTAAGTCCTTAATCAACTTAATAATTTGAGCTTGGATTGTAACATCTAAAGCAGTTGTAGGCTCATCACAAATCAAGATACGTGGACGACAAGCTAATGCAATCGCAATAACGATACGCTGACGCATACCACCAGAATACATGAATGGATATTCATCAAAACGATTCTCTGCGTTATTAATACCTACACGCTTCATCAAATCAACCGCAATCTTACGTGCTTCAATTAAATCTACACCTTGGTGCTTTACAATAACCTCAGTAATCTGAGAACCAATTGTACGAATTGGATTTAAGGAAGTCATTGGGTCCTGGAAGATTGTCGCAATCCTACTACCACGAATCATTTCCCAATCACGGTCACTTGTGAGTTCTAATAAATCTCTTCCTTCAAAAATAATTTGACCTTGTGAGATATTACCATTTTTATCTAGCATACCCGTAAAAGTCTTTGTGAATACAGATTTTCCTGAACCGGATTCACCTACGATTGCAAGTGTTTCACCATCATAAAGGTCTAATGAAACATTACGGATCGCAGTTAAAACACGGTCACGAACTGTAAATTCAACAATAATATCACGTGCAGATAATACTGCCTCTTTGTCTGAATTTTCAAAGGTGATATCTAAGTTTGTAGCTAATGTTTCTTCTGCCATGATACCCTCCTTTACATATGTGTCTTTGGATCAGATGCATCTGCTAAAGTCTGTCCGACAATATAGAGTGAAATTGAGATAACTGCTGCTACAGCAACTGGAATCCAGAACAAATATGGAGCAGATGTCATGTATGCTGAATTACTTGAGATTAGTCTACCTAAAGAAACTTCCTTTTCAGTTAAACCAATTCCTAAGTAAGATAAGAATACCTCATAAGAAATAAAGCTTGGTACATCTCTTGAAATAGATGTAACGATAATTGGAATCATAAATGGTAAAACGTTATGCTGAATAATCTTATGTGTAGGTGTACCTAAGCATCTTGAAGCTAAGTTATATTCACGGTCACGAATCATCATAACCTGAATACGAATGCTATAAGCCATGCCTAACCAAGAAGTAATACATAAGCAGAATACCAACTGCCAGAATCCAGGTCCTAATACATAAGACAAGATAATAACAACTAATGTAAATGGTACGTTTGCAATGATGTTATAAACTTCAATCATAATAACGTCCATTTTACGTGAATAACCCCAGAACGCACCTACAATAACACCAATCACATTTGTAATAAATGTAGCGATAATTGCAAGGCTTAATGAAGTTCTAGCGCCTGCCCAAACTACATCAAAGAGTGAATCACCTACTTGGTTTGTACCAAACCAGAACTGTAAGTTTGGTGCAACGAAGCGACGTGAGAAGTCATTGATATGCGTTTGAACAGTTGGATCGTATCCACTAATAAAAGGTAAAATATAAGACAAGAATAAGGTTAATAGCGTTAGTACTAAGAAGAATATAGCAGTCTTACTACTAAAGAACTTTCTAAATACACTCTTCCAATAAGAATATTTCGGACTACTAATTCTCTCTGAAGCAAAGTCGTCTAATGCGACAAAAGTAAATCTTTCATCTCTGATTTCTGACATTATCTCGAATCTCCTTTTGCCTGTAACTGAATACGAGGATCAACAACTGTAACGAGTAAGTCACCTAATAACAAGGCAAAAATAGAAACAGCAGTGAAAATAAATGTTAGACCAATAACCATTGGGTTATTATATGCCTTAATACTGTCTGGCAACATCTTACCCATACCAGGAATCGCGAATACAGTTTCTGTAATAACCGCACCAGAAATTGTCATAATAACAGCTGATGGGAAACCATTTACAAATGGAATAATCGCATTACGTAAAATATGTGTACGGAAAATTTCACTATTGGAAAGACCCTTTGCACGTGCAAACTTAACATAGTCAGCACTTGACTGGTCAACCATGTAACGTCTAATCCATAACATCTGTCCGCCTGTGCTCAATAAACCAAGAATTAAGATAGGCATGATATAGGAACGAACATCATGCGCACCATATACCGGGAACTTATCTGGTAAACCAAGTGTCATACCAATTGAACGAACGAAATAAATAAATGCTAGTGATGGAACTGCACTCATAATATTGATGTAAACTGTACCAAGCTTATCTTGCCACTTACCTTTATTCGCAGCCATAATCATACCAGCTGGAATACCAAATAAATAAGTAATCAATAAGGCAATTAAACCTTGAATCGCTGATGTAGTTACCATTGATGGATCTTGTAAGTTAGACGCACAGTTTGCATAATTGTCATTAAACTTACCCTTATCAATGTTGTCTAACAATTCTGAATATTTATATGTACATGAATGCAAATTCACAGCTGAAGAAGATGTCTTTCCTGTTTCAAAAGTTACTTCCTGGCTCTTTGCATTACCCTGTGTCTGTGTAATAACAGTAGTTACATCTACACCACTAAATGTTGGATAAGAAATACCAAAATTCAACCCAACAATATTCTGGTGAATAAATGGGAAACTACCATCCATGTATACAAGATACTTATGCTCGCAACCCGAACACTTAATTGCAGGTAAACCATTATAGTCATTCTCAATATAGACTTTTCTTTCCATATTTTCGTTATGACCATCGTACATTCTCCATGGATGATCTACTTCAATTAACTTACTAAACCAGTTGAATACTAGTTCAGGAACAGAATAATCTTTATAGGCATAATATTTACCATCTGAATATGTTTGAATTGTATATCCATCTGACTCATATTTCTTTACCTGTTCTTTTAATAAATCAGAACCAGTAACCATGCATGCATCATAATCACTTGTATTTGCACATAGGTCCTTCTGTTCATCAAAACGTAGATAACCTAGGCTCTCCCAGGTGTTGTATTTGTATTTTGTTTTATCATCCGCGCTCTTCAACTTCTGGTAAGTTGTATCAGTTGTAAAGATATTGTCGCGCGGTGTCAGCGTATAGACCAAAACCAATGCGATTGTAACAACCGCAAAAATCGAGAAGAACGATCTGATTACACGGCCTAAAATGTAACGCTTCATATAACTCACCCCTACCTTTTCATAGTAGTTATAATACCATATAAGACTAGGTATTTCACTAAAATATAATTTTTTTCATAATTAATTTCATGTTAATTTTCATTTTCAAATATTATGAATATTTATTCATATCTATATAGATACTCCTTACAGCGTATTTATATCATCTCTCAAGAGAAAGAAAAGACAGATTCATCGCTGAATGATATCTGTCTTTTAAATTACTTATGAAAATTTACAATGTAAATATTCTAAGATTTATTTGCTAGCGGACTTAGCGGACTTAGCACGTTCTGCTAACCAAGCTTCCTTAGCTTCATAGTAGTCCTTGTTTGTAACAATATCCTTTTGAACACGTCTTAACTTGAACTTACTACCACCTTGGCCGGCAATTGAATATGGTCCTACGAATGGAACACTTCTTGTAACTGTGTTTGCTACAGCTGTGCACTGTACACTGAGAGCAAACGCATTTTCAATAAGCCAAGCATCAGCCTTAGCATATGCTGCATAACGAGCATTTAAGTCATCAGTAATTGCATCAGCTGCTTCTAATAACTTCTGGTAATCGAATAATCCAACAGCTTCCATAGCAGCCTTATCAGATTCCTGGAAGTTATCTGGATCAGATGTTCCATCTAAGCCAACTGAAGTTAACTGGTCACCATTTACTGGACTATAGATATTTAAGTAACTTCTTGGATCTAAGTAGTCTGGGTTCCAACCTACTGCTGTAGAGATATCCCAGTCAGATTCACTACCATTATTTGCAAGATATGTTGCTGCATAGTAAGCATCCTTATCAATTGGCATTACATTGATTAAGATTTGTCCATTTGTAGCTTCTTCTACAGACTTCTTCAATGAGTTAGCCTGGTTAACTGTGAATGACATTGTTGAAAGGGTTACTAAGTCTAGAGAAACAGGTAATGTTAATCCAGCTTCAGCAGCTGCCTTAGCAAGTAATTCCTTTGCCTTATCTGGGTTGTAGTATGGATCCTGTCCTTCAGAAAGGTCTAATGAATTACCAAATACATCTGTCTGTTCTGTAACAAGCTTAGCAACTGTCTTACCATAATCTTCGCCATTGATTTGAACGAAAGTTGTAGGAACTAATTCATTGCGTAATGAAGCCTTAGCAGCTGTTTCATCACCAACTCTTTGCTTCAAGTAAGCTACTCTGTCGAATGCAGCCTGTAAAGCAAGACGGAAGTTCTTATTTAGGATAGCCTTATGTGTGTTTTCCTTTTCAGCATCTGTTGTCTTATTTGTGTTATTGAATGAACGACGGTTATAGTTGAATGCTAATGAGAATGTACCACCATCTGTCATAGGAATATAAACGTTATCCTTATACTTATCCATGTACTTATTGAATTCTTCAGTTGACCATGTACCACGGATAGAAGCAGATGTATATGTACCAGCTTCAAAACCATTCATGATTGAGTGGTCATCAGAACCATCATCATATGTATAAGTTACCTTATTGATATAAACGTGTTCTGCATCCCAGTAGTTCTGGTTCTTTGTGAATTCAACGATAGACTTAGCTGTGTTGTTTGTTAAGATGTAACCACCATTGTAAAGAATAGATGATGGATCAACGATAC
This sequence comes from Solobacterium sp., assembly GCA_015256455.1. Lineage (GTDB taxonomy): Bacteria > Bacillota_I > Bacilli_A > Erysipelotrichales > Erysipelotrichaceae > Bulleidia. Next base: position 50,202 of record JABZMB010000006.1, read on the forward strand.
CGAACTCACATGCATTTAAATCAGGGGAACCTAACTTACATCCGGAACCCTTTGAATTTAAGAAGTCTTCATTGATTGGGAATAAGATACCATATGTTGTTAGAGAGTAGAAATAAGATGCTGGTTTTTCAAGAGTATACTTCAATGTATAATCATCAACAGCTTCTACACCTACCTTATCGAATGTAACTTCACCCGCTTCATATTCAGAGAAGTTTTTAATAAGACCTTCTACTAAGTATTTTGTACCAGACTTGAAGTCTGCAGCGTGTTGAAGACCAGTAACGAAGTCTTGTGCCTTTAATTCAGCATATTCTTCGCCTTCATTTGTTACCCATTTAACACCCTTACGAATCTTAAATGTCCATTCTGTCTTATCATCGTTAGATTCATAAGATTCAGCTAGAGCAGGTACATAGTTACCGTACTTATCATTTTCTAATAAGCCGTCAATAAAGTTTGCTGTATTTTCGTTATCAACGTTCTTGTTGGAAACTGTGTAGTCTAAGCTCTGCATATCTAAAGAATAGACGGATCTAAAGTCTTCAGATTGTGATGCAGTTGTCTGTCCACCTTTGCCATTGCAACCTGCAAGGGCTAAAAAAGCGGCAAGAGAACCCAATAGTGCTTTTTTCATAAATTTCTCTTCCTCCTATGTTAAGAGAACTTCCTCTCTTAATATACCAGTAATATTACGCAAATCCTAAAATGATGTCAATAGTTTGTAAACGCTTTTGAAAATATTTCTTGAAATTTTTTTCTTTCATGAAAATATTTTCATTACTCTGCCATTTTGATATAACTATGTGACATACACTTCCTTCAACTCTCAACCGATTTCTATGATATAATTGTTCAGCGTTGGAGAAGTACCCAAGAGGCTGAAGGGGGCGGTTTCGAAAACCGCTAGACGTGAAAGCGTGCGGGGGTTCAAATCCCTTCTTCTCCGCCATATAAAAAGCCTGTTTACACAACAGGCTTTTTTCTTATGCAGCTTCTTCTAATAATGATGCCCATCTTTCTTCTAGATGTGCCAATTCATTATGAATATCATCGATATCTTGATCTAAATCATTCATCTTTTGATAATCTTGATAATATTCTGGTTCAAAGCGAAGCTCACGCATTTCTTCTAGCTCTGCTTCCTTTTCTGTAATCAAGCGTTCTAGTTTTGCAATCTCACGACGACGAGCCTCTGGAGATAACGCCCTCTTTACTTCCTTTTTATTAATAGGTTCATCATTTGATTGTTTCACTTCTTTGACTTGTACTGGTTCTTGATTCATGTATTCATCGTAAGTTTGATTTACAAACTGACAACCATCATTACTAAGAATTAATAAACCAGTTGCCATCTGCTGAATGAAGTAACGATCATGTGAAACAAATAATATTGAACCTGTAAATCCTTTTAAGGATAACTCCAGTGCTTCTTTACCTGGAATATCTAAGTGATTTGTAGGTTCATCCAGTATTAACATATTTGCGTGCTGTAATAATAGTTTTACAAAGGAGAGTCTTACCTTTTCTCCACCCGATAAAACATCAACTGTTTTAAATACATCATCTGCAGAGAATAAGAATTGACCTAATACACTTCGAACAGTTGTTCGATCCAAATCCGGATACTCGTCCCACACTTCTTCTAGTACTGTTTTGCCAGAAGAGAATTGCGCAAGCTGTTGATCAAAGTATCCCTGCTCAATTTGATGACCAAATAAGAAGCTACCAGATAAAGCAGGTACAATATTCATTAGCGTCTTTACAAACGTTGATTTTCCAGTACCATTTGGACCAATAACCGCAATTCTATCTCCACGACGCATCTTCATTGAAATTGTCGTAAGAACATGGTCATATCCTATCGCAAGATTTTCAACTTCCAGCACTTTCTCACCACCCTTTACGCGTGGTGTAAACTTTGCATGGAATGTTTTATCATCTGTCTGATCAACTTCAATACGATCTATACGTTCCAAGTATTTAATTTTAGATTGCGCAAAAGCTGCTTTATTCTTTTTATAACGGAACTTTTCAATTAGTGCTTCTAAGCGTTGAATATCTTTCTGTTGTCTTGCGTATGCGGATTGTTGGCGCTCAATATCATTTTCACGCTGAATGACATAGTTGGAATAATTACCCGGATAGCGTTTCATCTTTCCGTATTCCATATTATATACAACATCAACGGTATGATCTAAAAACA
>JABZMB010000101.1 GCA_015256455.1 Solobacterium sp.
ACCTGTGAAACAGTCTCAACAGGGATAAAAGTAATAGCCTTCTTTACTGTTTCTGGTACATCATCTAAATCACGTATGTTATTCTTAGGAATCAAGACTTTCTTAATACCAACACGATTTGCTGCTAACGATTTCTCTCTTAAACCACCAATAGGTAATACATTACCACGAAGTGTTACTTCACCTGTCATTGCAATATCACGATATACAGGTGTGTTTGTTAGTGCAGAAACAATCGCAGTTGTTAATGTAACACCAGCAGAAGGTCCATCCTTTGGAACAGCACCTTCTGGTACGTGGATATGAATATCATTTGTATCAAAGAACTTAGAATCAATATTCAACTCTTTTGCATGAGCCTTGACATAGTCAAGTGCAATCGATGCACTTTCCTTCATGACATCACCTAATTGACCAGTTATAACAAGTCTACCTTTACCTTCAAAATGGTTCACTTCAATCTGAAGTATATCTCCACCAAATTGTGTATAGGCTAGTCCAGTTACACAACCAATTTGATTCTTCTTTTCTTTATTTCCGTATTCAAACTTAATCTTACCTAGCCATTCTTCAATAAGTTTTTTTGTAACAGTGATAGATTTCTTCTGATCACGTAGAATTGCAAGAACAGTCTTACGGCATAGTGAGGCAATAATTCTCTCTAATTGACGAACACCCGCTTCACGTGTGTAATGACGAATCAAGTAAAGAATCTCTGCATCTTTTAGCTTAAACTGTGCAGGTTTTAAACCATTATTCTTTAATTGCTTAGGCACTAAATAATCCTTTGCAATACTTACCTTTTCAAGTTCGGTATATGATGATAAATCAATAATTTCTAAACGATCACGTAAAGGACCAGGAATATTTTCTAAGTAGTTTGCAGTTGCGATAAACATAACTTTAGATAAATCATAAGGTTCTTCTAAGTAGTGATCAGAGAACACTGCATTTTGCTCTGGATCAAGAACTTCAAGCATTGCATCACTAGGATCACCCTTGTAATCAGCACCCATCTTATCTAATTCATCAATTAAGAATACTGGGTTTAATACCTCAGCACGCTTCATTCCCTGAATGATACGACCTGGCATAGAACCAAGGTATGTACGACGATGACCACGAATTTCAGCTTCATCACGCACACCACCAACAGACATCTTTACAAACTTACGATCTAACGCACGAGCAATAGACTTCGCTAAAGAAGTCTTACCAACACCTGGAGGACCTACCAAGCAAAGAATTGGGCTGTTAAGAGATTGTGTCATCTGCTTTACAGCTAAGTATTCCATAATACGATCCTTGATTTTCTCTAGACCATAATGATCTTCATCAAGAACACTACGTACTGCCTTTAAGTCTTCAATGTCTTCTGTAGTTTGCCACCACGGAACTGTTAACAACCAATCTAAGTAGTTACGAGAAACACTTGCTTCTCCACTACCTGGAGGAAGCATCTCATACTTACGTAATTCTTCACGTGCTTTTTGCTTCACGTGTTCTGGATAAGGATTCTTTTCAATCTTCTCACGTAACTCAGCAACATCATCTGTCATATTAGATACGTCACCAAGTTCTTCTTTGATTGCCTTTAACTTTTCACGAAGATAGTATTCCTTTTGACCATCATCAATACGTTCCTTCACACGATCATTAATCACTGTTTCAAGTTCAGAATAACGTTGCTGCTTTTCTAACTCTTCCACAATTAACATCAAACGATCATTCACGTTTGTTGTTTCCAATAAACGTTGACGAGTTGCTTGGTCAAATAAACTAAAATACTGTCCAAACTGGTCACCTAAGGATTCCGCATTTACACCAAGAGAAAGTTGTTGCACAACTTCCGGTGGGAATACTGCAGCTACCTGAGTCATTCCTTCTAGTTTATCTACTACCTTCTTCACCAATGCGTATTCTTCGCTCTTATCACCATAAGAATCGGTTAATGGAATGACATCCGCATACATTAACTCTTTACTATCGTAAAGTTTTGCAAGTTTTGCACGACGCATACCAGTAAAAGTCACACGTATGAAGCCTTCCTTCTTACGTACAACTTTGATCTTTGCAATTGTTCCGACTGTATATAAATCTTTCTCTGTTGGATTGTCTACCATAATATCATTCTGACAAACAAGCCAAACCATACTGTCGTATGAGGCACCTGCCTCATTCACGGCATTGATTGATTTTGGTCTTCCTACTTCAATCATTACATCATGTCCAGGGAATACGACGATTCCTCTAGTACATACGACAGGTACACGAACATTCACTATTTCGCTCATATTCATACCTCCTGAATCACTTTTGAAAATAAGACGCGAGCAGCGTCTTATTAACAATCTATATTGTAAATGAATTACTCAGCAGATTCTTCTACTTCGCTCTTCTTTTTACGTGTTGTCTTCTTTACTGGCTTTTCTTCAGTAACTTCAGCCTTCTCTGCCTTCTTTGTTGTCTTCTTAGCAGTCTTCTTTGCAGGCTTCTTACCACCAGCAGCGTTTTCCTTAACGAATGCATAAGCCTTTTCATTACGTACATCACGCTTCAACATATCAACACTGATATATGCCTTTACTTGATCAACTGGCATATTGTACTGTGTAGCAATGTTGTTATATTCATTTTCAAGATCTTCTTCAGTTGGCTCTAAACCTTCAACCTTAGCGATCTCTTCAAGAATTAATCTTAACTTCGCAGTCTTAGTTGCGTTTTCTGTATATTCAGCACGAACATCTTCAATCTTCTTGCCCATCATGGATAAGTATTGGTTAAAGTTCATACCATACTGAGAAATCTGTTGCGCTAACTGTTGAATCTGATTGTTAACTTCTTCTTCAACAAGTACTTCTGGTAAGTCAATTTCAGCATTTTCAACTAACTTGTCCATTAATGCTGTATCAGCCTT
>JABZMB010000035.1 GCA_015256455.1 Solobacterium sp.
TTATTGGCTGCTTCATAAACTAACTTAGCACCCATATTTTCAAACTTATCTTCAAGTTCTACTTCTTTTGCGATTGTGACACCATCATTTGTAATGACTGGTGAACCAAATGATTTCTCTAATACAACATTTCTACCCTTTGGGCCTAAAGTTACCTTTACTGCATCTGCTAATTTATTAACACCATCCAACATCAGTTGGCGTGCATCTTTTCCATACTTTAATTCTTTTGCCATGATAATTCCTTCTTTCTATCTCATTCCACAATCGCAAGAATATTCTCTGCTTCAATTAAGAGATATTCTTTTTGATTTTCTTTTATTTCTGTTCCGGAATACTTCTTATATACAACCTTTTGACCAACCTGTAATTCTAGTGGAACAAGTGTTCCGTTTTCCATCTTACCTGGTCCTACAGCGATAACAATACCCTTTCCTGGTTCTTCTTTTGGCTGTTCTGTCAAAATAATACCGCTCTTTGTTTTCTCTTCTTCTTTCGCTTTTTCTAAGACTACATAATCACGTAATGGTTTTAACATGTTTATTCCTCCTTTTAGCACTCTAATATATATAGTGCTAACATAGTTTATCTTAGCACTTTCTATCACACTGTCAATAAGAGTGATGATGTTAAAACTTTTCTAGTATAATAGGTACGGAGAATACATTATGGAAAAGTTGAGTTTGTTATTATTTTCAAATAGTGAGTTTCTAATTCTATTGTGCTTTACATTTGTAATACTTGGAATTGGCTATTTTTTATATCGTTTAGAGTACTTTAAAATAGATAAACATCGCAGTATTTTATCACTTGTTTTATTGATGATAATTTACGCAATCATTTCATTTTGGAAGCTTGGGTCAACTCGTTTTCCAACTACTACTTGGCAACCTACCGCCGAGAAACAACAAATCACATTTGACTTTGGTAAGAGTGAAAAATTCGATGCAATCTATACAATCTATGGGGAGGGTGATACAAATTCCAACCCTTCTGCTTACCAGATTGGAACCAATCAGATTCAAATCTATGCCTCGAATGATTTAAAGGATTGGACCCATATTGCAAGTTTAAATCAGGGAAATATTTACACTTATGCGATTGAACGAGGCAATTGGCAATATCGTTATATCAAACTCATCAATCCTAATGACAATAGTTCACTAACGGAAATTGGTTTCCGTAATGAAGATCATACTGGATTCTTACCTATTTCTATCTTGCGAGATAAGCAGAAGGATGGACCATATCCTGGTAGCTTACTTATTGATGAACAAGATAAATTAGTACTATCTCCTACCTATTATGACCAGGCGTACTTTGATGAAATCTATCACGTACGTAATGCATGGGAAATCGCAAATAGACAGTACATGTACGCAAATGTTCACCCATTACTTGGAACCAACATCATTGCCCTATCAATTCATTTATTTGGCATGAACCCATTAGCTTGGCGTTTGCCAGGAGCTATCGCTGGTGTATTCATGTTACCGGTATTGTACGGAATCTTAAAAATATTATTGAAACGAGATGATTTATCTTTAATTGGTTCATTCTTATTAGCAGCAGATTTCATGCACATGACGACATCTCGTATCGCCACCCTAGAACCATTTAGTATTCTATTCATATTATGTTCATTCTATTGGATGTTAAAGTACTGTATGTCTAGTTTTTATACCTTACCAATGCAAAAAGGAATTCTATATCTACTTGCATCTGGTATCTTTATGGGTTTATCAATTGCAGCTAAGTGGACTGGATGCTATGCAGCTGTAGGACTAGCAGTGATGCTATTTACAAACTGGATTCAACGATATCTTGAATATCAGAAGGATAAGCAAGCGCATTCTCAGTTCTTCCCGACACTGCTAAAGACAATGTTATTGTGCGTATTATTCTTCATCATTCTTCCAATTACAATCTACTGTATTTCTTATATCCCTGATCAGATTTTCCGCAATGAACCATGGTCTATCGCTAACGTTTGGAAACAAGCTCAACAAATGTATTTCTATCACGTGAATCTAAACGCGACACATCCATATCAAAGCACTTGGTTTCAATGGATATTTGATTTACGTCCAATGTGGTATTACGTTGGAAAAGTGGGAGATGTATTTCATACAATCTCTTGTTTCTCTAATCCATTACTAACATGGGCAGGTGTTCCAGCAATTCTCTATACAACATTCCGTGCAATATTTAAGAAAGATACAGTGGCTTGGTACATTATAGTTGGTTATTTTAGTGGTCTATTACCATGGATTATATACGTCCATCGTATCGTATTTGCATATCACTTCTATCCAACATCTCTATTTACCATCATTGCGATTGTTTACTGCATCTATCACCTTCAAGAGCGTAAATATCAATTTGTAGTACCAGTATATCTAGCACTCTATCTAGTGTTGTTTATCTTATTTTTACCAGTTATAACTGGATTTGGTACAACTGTGCAATTCGCTAAATTTCTAGCATGGCTACCAGGATGGTATTTTGGATGAGAAAATATCGTAAGTTATTGATTGATGTCGGAATCATCCTGGCATTTACTGTGCTACTAATGTTTCCATACCTAACGAAGAGTTTTCTGGCAATTGAACATGATACCTTCTTTCATGTATCGCGTATTGAACAATACGCAAAAGCTCTTCAACACGGCCAGATCCTTCCTGCTATCTATCCTTATGAAAATGGAGGATTTGGTTATGGAAGCCCACTCTTCTACTCCGATATATTCTTGCTATTACCAGCAATCATACATAACTTGGGACTCGTATTGGTTGATAGCTATAAGCTAACTGTATTTCTTGCAAGTTTCTTTTCTGGAATTACAATGTACATGCTTGCAAGTAAGTTTACTAAGAAGTCATCACTTCGATTACTTGCTGTCGCCGCATATCTTTTCAGCAATTATCGCATCACAGACATCTATGTACGTGGTGCACTTGGTGAAGTATTTGCACTTGTTGGCATTCCACTTATCCTATCTGGTCTTTATGAAATCTTTGAATCCAATCAGAAGTATTCCTCATCTTATCTAATCGGTTTAGTAATTACTGTGCTATCGCATAATCTAAGTTTCTTATTATGTTTTATACTGATAATTATTGTATGTATCATATATCTACCGAAATGTTCATTCGATAGATATAAAATACTAGTAAGTGAAAGTATGCTGGCATGTTTATTCACTGCTTTCTATACATTCCCAATGATAGAACAACTAAAATCGCAACAGTTCTATCTCAATTACTATGCATCTAGTTCCGCATTAGAAAGTCATGCAATGGCATTCTGGCAATTCTTTGTAAACCAAACTGTGTTTGGTTTATCTGGCAATCAATATAATGCAACTAACGCAATGGTCGTAAACATTGGTTTATTTTTGAGTATTACACCTATCAGTTATCTCTTTTTGAATCAGAAAGAGAGACATAAATTCCTAACTATCATGTTAGGGATTGGATGGATTTGTATGTTATTACCTGCACAGATATTCCCTTGGGAGTACATAGCATTTGCTCGAGTATTACAATTTCCATGGCGCTTAAACATGTTGGCATTACCACTATTATGTATTCCTTCTGTAATAGGTATCGAAAAGTTTACACTTAAACTAAAGTATTTACCTATCTGCTTAGTATTGTTATTAAGTTTAGAAGGAATCTTTCATCTCTATCCTGCAACGAAACGTACATTTATCATGCCACACAATACCACATGGCAAGAAGTAACCGATGGTAAACTTATTGACCCATACTACTCTGCAAAGTACATGCGTGTAGAGCTTGCGGGTGGTGATTATCTTCCATATAACTCTCCTGATTTCCGTAGTTATACAAACACAATTCAAACTACATCAGGTGAAACAATTACAACTGGAGAATGGATCGACTATGGTAGCTATCGCTTTACAATTACCGAACCACAAACTGTTGTACTACCTATTACGTATTACAAAGGTTATATCGTTCGCAATATTGATACAGCAGAGATTCTAGAGACCTCATTAAGTCACAATGGTCTTGTCAGTGTTTCAATCCCAACTGCTGGTACGTATGTATGTCTATACCAAAATACCATCATACGTATGGGATCTATATGGATTTCTATTCTTACATGCATGCTAAGTATTGGCTATATCATTTATCGTAAACGAAAAAAGGATATTCTATAACAAATATCCTTTTTTTGTTTATTTAGATTTGGTACCACTTGATTTCGTTAGCTTCTAAATGTAATGAGAAAGATGTTCCATCTCCACGGTAGATAACTGTATCTTGTGGTTCATATGTGTTATTTACTACGCAATAGCTTTGTGTAGAAGGATATACATTTACGTCAACGTTATAGTTTTCAGAATACCACTTCTTCATGTCATCTTCATGATGGCAGCTGTAGTAGATTGCACGATAGAGAAGTCTTGCATTTTCAAAGCTAAATGGTAAACCATTCATGTATACTGCTCTACCCTTACCATATTCATTGACCGCTAGCTTCACACTGAGGTCTTCTTGCTTGATAACCTTTGTGCCTGGTAATGCATAAACGCTATTTACGTTTTCACCCCAGTCTTCATGTTCTAACTGTTCTGTAATGAAGTGATCATGGCATTGCCAGTTGTACTTGTCTGTATGAAGTGTGAAGTCTAGTTCTTTATCAACACCTAATACATCATAAAGTGTGAAGAACTTACCATTTCTTGCACAAGCTGTTGGTTCACCAATACCGATGAAACCTCCACCATTATCTACATAACGACGCAGGATTGTAATAATCTTTTCATCGAATTCTTCACCACCACTAAAGCTTGTGTAACTACTACCGTAGTTTAGTACTACATCAATATCGTTTAAGATATCTGGATTTTCACGTAGTTCTTCAAAACTGATGAACTTCACATCAAATGGGAAACCACTAAGTGATTCAAGAACACCTGTGTAGGAGTAGATTTGCTTGTAGCGAATTGCGTGATGTACAAGATGTGCACCCCAACGGCGAAGCTCACCATAACTATTTAATACACCAACCTTGAGTAGGTTATGTGGTGTTTGTTTTCCTACATGTTCATAGAGTTCTCTAAATTCATCGCATACTTCAGAAACATACTCGATAAACTCCGGGAACTTTAATGCAAGTTTCAAGTATCCACCATAACCGATACGATCAACTGGTGAACGTAAGATTGCACGACGTGCTGTCACCCAGTTTACTTTCGCTTCTTGTAATGGATCTCCACCTTCATGGAATGTATCTGGGAAGAAGTATGGTAAGAATCTACCTTCTGTATACTTCACACCCTTGATATCAGAAATCAAACGTAATGTAGAACCTGAACCAACACTACCTACAACAGCATCTAATCCAATTTCAGAGAAGTACTTACCATATGGTTCTGTACCAATCCAATGGTCTCCCAAGAACATCATCGCTTCCTTACCATAGGAATGACAGATGTCTACGAGCACCTTTGCAAGCTTGCATACTTCTCTTTGTTGGAAGTCAATAAAGTCTTTATATTCCTTGGAAGGAACACAGAACTGACTGTTATGAAAGCCTTTATTAATAATAAATTCTGGACGGAACTTATAGCCAACTTCCTTTTCGAACTGTTCCAAAATATATGGTGACACAGATGCACTATATCCATACCAGTCAACGAACTTCTCGCGAGCAAACTCATCAAACTGTAATGTGAACTGGTGGAAGAATGTTGTAAAGCGTACAACATTTACATCTTCTCTTTCTTTACAGAACTTATGTAACTTCTCAATGACGTGTTTCTGTGTTTCTGGTAAACGTACATCTAATGTCATCTGATGTTCTTCATCTACCCAATCATTTGTTAAGAAGTTATACATGTGAACTGGATCCCACACAATAAACGCTAAAAAGCTGACTGTGTATGCATGATAAGGTATCGCTTCCTCAATCACCACATCGCCATTTTCTTCATCGAAATACCAATTTGAAACAACTGTATCTGTTGTACGATCAATCACTTCCCACCAACGGTGAATATCATTTGTTGGATTTACTTTGAATTGATCCTTGTAGAAATGTTCCATAATTTTGATGCGTAAGCATGTATCTTTTGCGGTAACAAAGTCACTCATCAAATACATCTGCTGCATCTCATCAGGATGTTCTTTTGCCCACGCATTATCTTTGCGTGTTGTGTAATATGTAGCGTATTGCTTAATATCCATCTTTCGTAATGCTTCTGGCATATCCGTGCCATCGCAATCACGAATCGCATCAGCCTTCCACTTCTTGATGATTTCGATTGTATCCTCAATCACATCAATATCGGTTGGGACTGTAACTCTTCCTGTACTCATACTTAATTATTCTCCCTTAAACGATACGGTTTTCTGTCTCTGGATCAAAGAAGTGTACCTTCTCTAAATCCATTGCCAGTCTAAAGGATGCACAATCTGAAAGGTCATAGCGTGCATTCACTCTTGCCTGTAACTTCTGTCCTGCAATCTTGCCATGTAGGATAAATTCATTACCTAAAAGCTCACTTACATCAATCGCAAAATCAAACACAGCACTTGGGTATGTTTCATTTACAATTTCCTCTGCATGTAAATCTTCTGGGCGAATACCCATCACAATTTCTTTACCTTCATATGCTTGCATGTCTTTTGTAAACTGTTCCGGTAAAATAATGTGCATATCACCAATCATGAATTTTCCATCTGCATATGTACCCTTTAGGAAGTTTGTGGCTGGAGAACCAATAAATCCTGCTACGAACATGTTTACTGGATTCTGATAGATTTCCTTTGGTGTTCCAATCTGCTGGATGTATCCATCTTTCATGATGACAATACGGCTAGCCATTGTCATCGCTTCTGTTTGATCGTGTGTTACATAGATTGTTGTAGCACCGATATTTTTGTGTAGTCGAATGATTTCACTACGCATCTGTACACGAAGCTTAGCATCTAAGTTAGATAATGGTTCATCCATCAAGAATACTTTCGCATTACGTACGATTGCTCTACCTAACGCTACACGTTGTCTTTGACCACCAGATAAAGCCTTAGGCTTTCTATCTAAGTATTGTTCAATTTCTAATGCTTTTGCGGCTGCACGTACACGACGGTCAATTTCATCTTTATCAGTCTTACGAATCTGTAATCCAAATGCCATGTTTTCATAAACTGTCATAAATGGATATAACGCATAAGACTGGAATACCATCGCAATCTCACGATTCTTAGGTGCAACATCATTCACCAATTTATCGTCGATATACAATTCACCATTTGTGATATCTTCCAAACCTGCAATCATACGTAAAGTTGTTGATTTACCACATCCGGAAGGACCAACCAATACGATGAATTCTTTATCTTGAATCTCTAAGTTAAAATCAAATACTGCCTGTACTTTATTATCGTAAATCTTATTGATATGACGTAATGATAAGTTTGCCATATATCGTCCCCCTATTTAAATCTCTTGTTATACAGATGTATAACTAACAAAATGCCAATCAGTCCAACTACCTGAATACCAAGATTCACATAGCCAACTTCTCTTTGACCAATAATTACCATTGCTAGACTGACAACAAATAGAATTGCCATCAAGATTGATTGTGTTGTTCGATTCATATGTCCTCCTAGTCCTTAAGACCACCCAAGGTCATACCTTGTGTTAAGCGTCTTTGTACAAGAATGTATAAGATCAATGTCGGCAACATAACAATCACAAGTCCTGCATACATCGGTCCATAATTAGTCGCTGCTTTCTGTGCGGACATCAGATTCTGTAATCCTACAGGCAATGTTTTAAGTGCCTTTGTCTGCACAAGTGTTAATGAAATAATGTATTCATTCCAGAATGCCAAGAAGTTAAATAGGATAACTGTGATAATACTTGGCTTTGCCATACGGAACATGACTCTTACCATGGTTGTAAAGTAACCACAACCATCAATTTCCGCAGCTTCTTCATACGCCTTTGGTAAAGAACGGAAGTAGCTTGCAAGAAGATATACTGTAAATGGAATTGCTGTAGATGCGTATACAAGCGCAAGAACGAAACGGTTATTCATAAAGAACTGTAGACCGCTCTTTGCGAGTGACTTATCCCAACCATTTAACATTAAGAAGATTGGCACAACAATGTAGTTTACGTTAATAAATAAGCCAGCCATGATGAGTGTGTTAAAAAACTTTCTGCCTTTAAATTGGAATCTAGCAAGTACATATGCAGCTGGTAATGAAACCACTAGTAAGATTGCTAGAGCCATTGCAGTTACAAGTGCTGAGTTCAAGATAAAATCACCAACTTGTGCAATTTGGAAGGCATCAATAAAGTTCTGAATATTAAATCCTTGTGGTAATGCCCATGGGTTTCCATAGAACTCAGCATTTGTCTTAATTGATGCTAAGAATACCCAGGATACCGGAATGATAATGGATATCGCTAAAGAAATCAGCGCAACATATATAAAGATTTTGTATAAATCAAAATGTTTTCTCTTCATATTACCTCCTAAATCTCAATCGAATCACGATGTGTTACGCGATTGATTGCCCATGATAAGGTAAATGAAAGAATAAATACAACTGCACCGATTGCCATACCATAGCCATAACTTGAACGATTATATGCTTGCAAGTACATATAACTGAGCACTGTTTCACTAGCTCCATCAGGACCACCACCGGTCATGACTTGCACAAACAAGAAACTCAGATTAATGGTTGAAATGACGAAGAATGTAAGTGTTGTACGGATATTGTCCCAAATCATCGGAATCGTTACCGAGAAGAATTGTTTTACTTTTCCACTACCCTCTAAAGACGCAGCTTCATACAGGTGTTCTGGTATCGTACTCATACTTGCCATATACATAACCATGTAATAACCAATTGCCTGCCAAATTAATGCCGCAATTAACGCATATACAACTAGACCAGGATCACCAAGATACTTTGTCGTACCAGCACTACCGTTGAATAGTCCTACGAGTGAGTTTAATAACCCATTTTCAGATGGATCATAAATCGCACTGAAGATTGCAGAAATAACAACGACAGAAAGGATATTTGGAATATAGAATATGATTCTAAAGAAGTTTTGTCCCTTTATCTTTTCACGAACCAGAATTGATGCAAATAAGATTGCGAAAGCCATCGTTACAATTGTTACTAATACGATGATCAAGATTGTATTCTGAAGAGCACGGATAAAACTCATATCTTTGAATAACAGCTGGAAATTCTTTAATCCTATAAATGTACGGTTATCACTTAAGCCACCCCATTTAAACATCGACATCATAAACACATTTATCGTTGGATATAACATAAACAGTGTTAGTAATATCATTGCTGGAGCTAAGCATATTGTGATAAACAGCTTCTTCTCAACACTTTTTTTCATTTCATTACTCCCTTCCTTAAAATAACGACGGCTGTCCACCATCGTTATTTTAATGAATTCTAATACTTAACAGCGAATTGATTATTTGTTTGCTTCAGCAATCTGTTCAACAGCCTTCACTGTTGCGTCATACCATTCATCAACTGTCTTGGAACCATTTACGATTGAGTTTACAGTTGCGTAGAGAACACCTGTATTAGCATCAGCTACACTCACACCTTCAACGATGTTGTCCATAACTTTGAAACCTACTGCATTTGACTTAGCGCCCTTGTCATAGATTGTGTAGTATAAACCATTTTCATCATCCTTACCGATGAACTTAGAAGCATCCTTAGTAGGCATTACAGCACCACCGTTTTCATAGAATAACTTTGTAGCTTCATCAGAGTATAAGAATGTAATGAACTTCTTAGCTAATTCTGGGTTCTTAGCTTCTTTAGGAATGAATACCTGTTCTGTAAATGCTGTAGAGTAAGCATCGCCTGTAGCAGTTACCTTAGGTAAAGCTGTAAATCCCCATTCAAATCCATCAGCACGTGGAGCATCAGCCATTTCACCTGGTAACCATGTTCCGTTAGGAATGAATAATGCCTTGTTGTCTAAGATTAATTGTTGGTTCTTCTTGAAGTTATCGCCGTTAGCGTTAGCTACTGTTGTTGGTTCAACATACTGAGCAAGCTTGCCTACAATTTCGAATGCCTTCTTAACTTCTGGCAACTTCCAAGCGTCAACGTCATATGTCATTAACTTCGCATATACTTCTGGTCCTGCTGTTTCATTTAATAAAGCAGAGAAGAATGCATCGAAGTAACCTGTTGTTGGGTATGTGAATAATGAGATACCTTCAGCCTTAGCCTTGTCTCCTAATTCCCACATTTCATCCCAAGTTGTTGGAACACTCCATCCCTTTTCCTTGAATAAGTGTGCGTTATAGAATAATCCACATGGGCTGTAATTGATAGGTGCTAAATATAGCTTGCCATCAGCGTATGGCTCTGTAGCTAAACCTTCATAGATACCATCAATGAGCTTATCCTTCACCTTTGTATCTTCACCTAATACTTTTTCATCAAGTACGCTTGTAATGTCTGTTAACATCTTTTCAGCGATCATAGTGTCTGTTAAGCCACCCTTAGATCCAACTGATAAGTAAACTAAGTCAGGATATGTTCCAGCTTGAACTTCACTACGTAATGTATCAGCGATGTTCTTTTCTAAACGAAGATCAACCTTAACGCCTTCCTTTTCTTCGAAAGCCTTAACAACAGCTTCCCAACCCTTTGTGCCATATCCGCCATCTAGACCAGAAATGTGCAATGTTGTTTCTTCACTTTCCTTCTGTGAAGAAGCAGCTTCTTTTTTACTACAGCCAATAGCACCGACTGCAAGTAAACCAGCTAATGATAATGTCAATAACTTTTTCATATGTTCCTCTTTTCCTCCTAAGAAACTTATTTGATAATCTCAGTTTATTGGTGAAAACGCTTTCAAACAAGAGATATATTGCTAAATATTATCGAAATATTGCTCTAATATATCTATTTCGCAATATTTCATATAATCAATTAAAAATTAAGAATACCAAAATGCGTTACATGGTATGATTAAAGCAATGATTACAGCTATTTCTCAAAACCAAAACGAAGATCGCTCACTAGGTAAGATCTTGTACGTTACCCACTCCCGCTATGAGGGAGATTGGCATTCAACTCCGCACAGTCATGCATGTGCAGAGCTTTTCTATGTTATCTCTGGTGAAGGCAAATTCTTTGTCGAAGGGAAATACCTAGACATTCAAGCAGATGACCTCATTATTGTGAACTCATATATTGAACACACTGAGGTTAGTAAAGAGAATTCCCCTCTTGAATATATTGTAGCAGGTATTGAAGGCTTACACTTCCATAGTGATGATAAACGTTTCAATAGTAACTTCAGTATGCATAACTATAAAGCGTATAAGAATGATATTCTTTTCTATCTCAAAACATTACTGCATGAAATGGAACATCAAGATGAATACTCTCAACACTTAGTAAACTCCCTATTAGAGATTATGCTTATCAACATGGTACGTCGTACCAATACAACACTAAATGTATCACCAGTAAAAAAGACAACAAAAGAATGTATCTTTATTGAAAACTATATCAATGATCACTTTAAAGAAGATATCGATTTAGACAAGCTTAGTGATTTAACATTCTTAAATAAATATTACTTAGTACATGCATTCAACCAGTATAAAGGTATTTCTCCGATGCGCTACTTGATACAGCGACGAATCTCTGAAGCAAAGTTCTTATTAGAGACTACTAGTTATAGCATGAATGATATCTCTGCTATCATTGGCTTCTCAAACCAAAACTACTTTACCTTTGCGTTTAAACGTGAAATTGGTTGTTCTCCAAGTACGTATCGTAAACAATTTCTAAAAACAAAAGACTAAAAACATGCATATAAAAAGCCGAATTCTCGGCTTTTTGTTATGAACGTAAGTCTGCAGATAGCTTTTCTTTAAGTTTTTCAAGAATTGCATCGTGAACAGCACGTACTTCTTCATCATTCAGTGTATGATCAGAAGCTTGGTATGTAATACGTAGAGCTACAGATTTCTTACCTGCTTCAACATGTTCTCCTTCGTAAATATCGAATACTTCTGATTTACGAACAAGCTTCTTACCTGTACTGTTAATAATCTTTAACATTTCTTCTGCTGTCACTTCTCTATCTACGACTAACGCAATATCGCGTGAGATGGATGGATAACGATCAATCGGTACAAACTTCACCTTAGAAGCACTTGTCTCATTTACGACATCCAATGAAAGTTCCGCATATGTTACTCGCTTTAAATCATACTTCTTCGCATAGCTTGGATGTAATTCACCAAATAGACCTAATGGTTTACGGTCTAAGAGAATCTCTGCACTGCGATATGGATGGAAGTGTTCTACATCTGTTGTATTTGGACGTACAGTAATACGTGCATCATTGAAACCACAACGATTTAACCATGTCATTAGGATTCCCTTCAAGGCATAGAAATCACCAGCTTCATTTAGCTTGTGGAGTGGATCATTTTGTACCTTACCGTCTAATACAACTGCAAGTCTTTCTTCTTCCTTATCCTTTGCATAAACCTTAGAGATTTCAAATAACAAGTTATCTGTATTTTGATGTGCTTCATTGTATTGCACACTTGTTAATACAGAGTTTAATAAACTTGCACGAATGTACTTACGATTCTCTGACATTGGCATCGCAAGTGGGATTGCTTCACCAAGTGGAGAGAGAGCTGTCTTCATCTCTTCTTCAGAAATTAATGTATATGTAACAATTTCATTAAGACCAAAGGCCTTCAGTGTTTCGCGTATCATACGTCTGAGTTTTTGTTTTGGTGTTAGTTGGCCAACTGTTGTAGTCATTACTGGTAATGTAGATTTCAAAGTATCAAAACCAATTAAACGTACAATTTCTTCATCGATGTCTGCACGACCTTCAATATCGACACGGTAACTTGGGATATGACATGTAATCTCATCTCCATTTACTTCTGGTTCAAAGTTTAACCATATCAGTGTTTCTTTTACCTCATCCATTGTAAATGCTGTACCTAACAAAGCATTACAGTGAGAGAGTGTTTCCTTTACCACAACTGGCTTATAACCATCTGTACCATAAATAACTGTTTCTTCAAATCCATCTGCACATGCATACTCTTGTAAAAGTTGTACAGAACGGTCCATAGCCTTCTGTGCAGCTAATGCCTCAATACCCTTTGTAAAGCGCTGTGCTGCCTCAGTAATGAGATTTAAACGAATGGATGAGCGACGTACGGAAGTCTTATTGAAATGTGCCGCTTCAATAAAGATACCTTCTGTTGTTTCATCAATCATGGATTCTTCCCCACCCATGATACCGGC
>JABZMB010000036.1 GCA_015256455.1 Solobacterium sp.
ACCTTCATCGCACCTTTTTCATAGGCTTGAATCTGTTCTTCTACTTCTTGGCTAAAGCCTAAATCACATTTTGTTATAATCAAAACTGGTTCAACCCCTGCATGCATGATAAGCATACTTAAACGGTCAATTAACGCAGTTGAAAAATCAGGATCTTTTACGCTCATTACAATGAGTGCTTGGTCGACATTCGCTACCGCTGGACGTATTAAGCGATTTGTACGAGGCATGATTTTCTGAATGACAAAGCGACCATCAATTTCTTCACACTCCACCAAATCTCCAGCTACAGGCGCATCTTGACGACGCACTTTACCCATTACAATCGCATCAAAATACTTCTTATCAGAAGTTAAGATACGATAATTCTTTGATACAATTTTTGTAATTCGTGCAATCATAAGCACTCCTTAGTAAAAGTATAATGTGACATAACTATCCTTTTTTTGTGTATATTCACTACCTGCAGCTGGCATTGTCTCAATGACTGTACCAACTTTGATTTTATCAATTTCACTTTGAGGTAAAGAAGAAGTATCACGGTGTGCACGCACGACGTTAACACCCATCGCTTCTAATTGTGCTGTCGCTTCCTCAATCGGTTTACCAATGATATCTGCTGGAATTGTAATCTTTACATATGGCACATAGTATAGCGTCACATCTGTTACACCAGCTACATCATAAAGTTCTCCTGGTGCTACACCTTCTTGACGGATGATTGTTCCAGGTTTTTTATCACTCTGTTCTTCTTTCTCAATCAAATGAATTGAAGAAGGAAGTGACGCCTTTACATCGTCAATATTTTTTCCGACATAGTTTGGCATTTCTTCCCCAACACCACTGGAAACGATAAGCTTCACTTTTGAATGACGTTCTACCTCACTTGAACTAGCAGGTTCAGTACTGATTACAACACCTTCAATACTATCTTTCGATAGTTGATAGATAATGTTCTCTTGATCAACTTCAAGTTCTTGTTCTTCTAGGGCTGCAGTTGCTTGTGCCACATCCATATCAGATACATTTGGTACAGTAACCGTCTTGGATTTAGGTGGTAAAATACCTGCTAAAAATAGTCCGACAATTAACGCAAACAATGCAAATAACACCACGATAGCAGTGATATAAATCTTGGTACGTTTATTTGCAACACGTGAAAGAGATGTACTTCTTGTCATTGCGACCTTAGTATCATCTTTTTCTTGTTTTGTTGGTGTTTTATCGATTGGATCTTTCAGACTTAATGGCTTGTCATTTTGATGTTCTGGCAACATGCACTTCTCTAAATCCTTTAACATCTCATCACAACTTTGATAACGCAACTTTGGATTTTTCGCAGTTGCGCGGATAATGATATTCTCTACAGATTGTGGGACATTTGGATTGGCTTTGCGTACACTTGGCATAGGCTCTCTCATGTGTTGTAATGCAATCTGTACAGCTTGGTCTGCCTTAAAAGGAACATCCCCTGTCAACATCTCATAGAACACAATACCCAAAGCATAAATGTCTGATTGTGGGGAAGCTGGCTCACCCTTTGCAAGTTCAGGTGCTAGGTAATGAACTGAACCCATAACATTATTTGCTTGTGTTAATTGCGCACTACCCTTGGCAGTTGCGATACCAAAGTCCAAAATCTTTAAAGAACCATCAGACTTAACAATCACGTTCTGTGGTTTGATATCTCGGTGAATAATGCCACGCTTATGTGCTTCCGCAACTGCAGAAGTTAGTTGTTTCATTGTATCAACCGCTTCTAGATTCAATAAAGGTGCACGGTCACGGATCACTTTCTTTAAAGTCTTACCAGCCACGTATTCCATGACAATATAGTGATGATTCTTATATTCACCTACATCATAGATTTCTACAATATTTGGATGCGCTAATGTTGTGGCAGCTTGTGCTTCACGCTCAAAACGCAAGATACTAATCGCATCTGTACTTTGGTCAGAGCGTAGAATCTTGATAGCGACATGACGATTTAAAATTGTATCGATAGCCAAGAATACATCAGCCATGCCACCTTGACCAATATGCTGAACAACTTCATAACGGTTAGCGACTACATTCTTTTTGTTCATAGTGTGTAGCCCCCAGCAAAGTCTAATAAGATGACTGTTGTATTATCAAAACCACCAGCTTCTAAAGCTAGTTTAATTAACTTACGGGCACGTAATGAAGGATCTTTATGTGGATCGATTACAACGCGTAATACTGTCTTTTCTGGCACATAGCCATGCAGACCATCACTACATAAAAGAATTCCATCCATCTTCTCAATATGATGTGTAATATCACACTTTACATCTTCCCAAACACCTAACGCATTGGTTAATACGTTACGACGTGGGAATGTTTTGGCTTCCTCAGGCGTAATCTCATGATGCATTAACATGTCATTCACTAAAGTATGATCGACAGTTAACTGCTTCATCTTACCTACATGCCACCAAGCATACGCACGGGAATCCCCAATGTTTACAATAAATATACCAATATGCGTAATCAGAGCAGCACATAACGTTGTGCCCATACCCTTGAGATCTGCATGTTGCTTACCGTAATCGAAGATTGCGGAATTACAGATTTTCACTTCACGATTGAGCCATAGTTTCACTTCATCCGCATCTCGAAACTGCTCTGTCTCAGAGAATACACGCGAAAAATGGGCTACCGCCATTCGACTGGCAATATCCCCACCTAAATTTCCGCCAATACCATCTGCGACAATCGCGAATACTTCACCCGCTACATTTGTCGCAATGACATAACTATCTTGGTTACTTTTACGTACCAATCCTTTGTCTGTTATTCCATAGTATTTCATGTTTAAAGTTTACCCTTTTCATGTTTTGCGCGAAGCTGACCACAAGCCGCATCAATATCATCGCCATGTTTAGAACGTAAGGTAGCTTTTACACCATGTTTCATAAGCACATCATAGAAATGTAATGCGACTTTCTCGTTTGTTGAAACATATCCATTTTCATCGACTTGGTTATATGGAATCAGATTCACATATGCATTCATACCACGAATTAAATTCGCTAGTTCAATCGCATGTGCATCCGTATCATTGACACCATGTAATAAGATATATTCAAACGTTATACGACGATTATTATCTTCACTATATTCATGTAATGCGTCCATCAAGACATCCAAAGGATACACTTGGTCGATAGGCATTAATCTTCTACGTAAGGCATCATTAGGTGCATGTAAAGAAATTGCTAGATTGTATTGATAATGGCCCTTCGCAAAATCCTTGATACGCGGAACAATACCACAGGTACTAATTGTGATATGTCTTGCGCCAATCGCTAAACCTAAGTCACTATTGATAATTTCGCAGAAACGCATCACATTATCATAGTTATCAAATGGCTCACCTGTTCCCATGATAACGACGTTATCAACACGCTTACCAATTTTATCAAGTTCTTTTTGGACAAACATAACTTGTCCAACAATTTCACCAGCTGTTAAATCACGCTGTTTCTTTAATAATCCAGACGCGCAAAAAGTACAGCCCATATTACAACCAAGCTGACTTGTTACACATAAACTTTCCCCGAAATGGAAATGCATCAATACTGTCTCAACAGAGGAGCCATCCGCTAACTGGAACAGATATTTGGTAGTTCCATCTCTAGCAACCTGACGTGTAATTTCCTTAACAGGTTCAATTGAATATTCCTGTGCAAGCTCTTCTAATAGACTTGCAGGCATATCAGTCATCTCTTGGAATGAACCCACACGCTTACGATAAAGCCATTGGAATAATTGCTTTGCACGATAAGATTTTTGTCCCTTTTCGGCGAGCATATCTGTCGCCATCTTCATATTTAAATCATATATACTTTGCATAGTTAATATATTACCACAAACACACTAATTTCTCGATATGTTATCCAATGTTTCAAGCACAAATAAGCTATTGGTTACGCTTTAATTTTGCGTAATAGAAGCCATCCGCATCATCTACCATTGGAAATAAAGTCTCTTCTTCTAGCAAGACATAGTTAGAATGTTTTGCTAAGAACTTTTTGATTTGTTGTTCGTTTTCCTTACGATTTAACGTACAGGTACTATACACAAGGATTCCTCCAACACGTAAATACTCTGCGCTAGCATCTAGAACTGCTTCTTGTGTTTGTACAAGTTCATCGATTGATGTCGGCTCTAAATGCCACCGTATCTCTGGCTTATGTGATAAATCTCCTAGACCTGAACATGGCGCATCAATCAAAATACGGTCAAAACTTTCCCCAGCAAATGTACCTGTGATTGTTGCGTCATTCTGCTTTGTAGAAACAATAGATACTCCTGTACGATTCATTAGTTCATCAATTAAATGACAACGAGCTTCATACAAATCCGTAGCGATAATCTTACCTTGATTTTTCATCAAGCAAGCAATCTGCTGTGTCTTTGTGCCTGGCGCTGCACAGGCATCTAACACCTGCATACCAGGTAAAACATCCAGCTTACGCACTACTTTTTGTGAATGTCGATCTTGTATCAATACCATTCCTTTAGAGAAGAGTTCTGTTCTTTGCAAAACACCTGCATAGAAGAAACAATCATCCTCAAGCATACGTACATCCGATATTTCAGCAATCTCAGTTTTCTTACACTTTATTGTATTCACTCTACCGTATACAAGTGAAGGTTCCTGATTATGTAAGGCAATCTCTTTCATTGTTTCAAAGCCATAGTGAGCCTTCCATAACTGTAAGATCCAAAGCGGGTGCGAAGTTAATACCGCAAGTTCTTCAATTGTATTTCCTTCAGGCTTTTTTAGACCCTGTTTTTGTACCTTACGAAGAACAGCATTGACAAACTCTTTCTCCGATTTACCGGCAAGCTCTACTGCCTCAAAGATGACGGCATAGGAAGGTATACTATCCAAAAAGAGTAACTGATACACACTCATATTAAGAAGTGCAGCCACTCTTGGTTTAACATGCTTTGTAAATGGACGCCACTGTTCTTCTAATAGTGTTTTATTCCGTATCGTACCATACACGATTTCACTTGCTAGACCCATCTCCTCTTTCGAGATATCTGCCTTTCTTAAAAGTAGAGACGCAAAACCATGTTGGCGAAATACACGCTCTAATATATTTAATACTTCCGCTCTTACACTCATAGAAACTCCTTAATTCACCTAGACTTTATCAAACGACTTCTGATATAGCAATAGAAAAAGATGCTATAAAGCATCTTCATTTCCAACCTTATTTGGATTCTGTTGTTTCCTTAACGTAAGAACCTTCATGGTGTGGGCGAACGTATTCACCTGCAGCATTCTTTACGAGTGTAGGTACATTTAACTTGTAATGTGTTCTTCTCTTGTTCTTTCTCGTCTTGGAATTTCTTCTCTGTTGTACAGCCATTGTCTAGCACCTCCTACTATTCATTTTTGAATTGCTTCAGTCCTGCCAGACGCGGATCCAATTGATCTTTCCGGCTTTCCTGATACTCAGCTTCTGTAAATATCTGCCAGCCATCGCCATGCGGATATTCACCCTCTACTGCTTCAGTCACTTGAAGTGGTACCTCCAACAGGATAGCATCTATCACTGCAGGCATCAGATCAACGACTTCACTGGTAACGAGGCGTACGCCATCTTCATCAGTTTCTTCAAAGACATATGTTTCTTGACTTTCGACATCTAGAGGAACTTCAATCGGTTCATTTGTGATAGCATCAGGACAAATCATTGTACCTGTAATATGCATATCTACATAGAAGCAATCATCCTCATCATCGATATAACCGTGACCTTCTACATGAACATCTTCAACAGATAAGATTCCGGTGTCATTTTTCAGCTCATCGTTCTCAATTACTACATCTTCGTCAAAATCTACATTCTGCAAATCACGCAGAAACTCTGTTTTTGTCCACTTCACGGCAGTCTCCTCGCTCGTTAACGCTTATAAATTATAACAAACCGCACTTCAAAGTCAATCAAATATCCCCCGAAAAACGCTTCCAAAAGCGAAAAATTGATGGAAGATACCCGCATAACCTTTTCTTTCAGAAAATATTTGTTTCAATTTTTTATTGATGTTGATAAATATATTTAATAATCTCTTCGATTACAAGATGATTCTCTTTCTCGTTGAGAATCTCATGACGCATTTTTGGGAATGTAATATTTTCGATATTTGCATATCCATTCTTCTGCAATGTTGAAATACTATCTACTAATCCTAAGGTGCCACCAGTACATGGATCATCTTCACCGCTGATAAATAGAATTGGTAAAGATGGATTCTTCGCTGTAAATGGATGATGTAAGTGACTCACCATTGCAAATAAGTCACGGTTACCTGCATCTGTAAATGGCACACCACATAATTCATCATGCAAGAATTTGTTTACATTATCTTCGTTGTAGGACAACCAATCAACTGGTGTCTTTGCATTCTTGACAGCCTTACTAAAGGCACCAACACTAAGCGCTGTTAATAGTTTTGTCTTTGCCTTAGCTCCTTTTATCTTGACTAGTAACTGTGCAAGCTTCTTCCCAAAGCCAGCTGCTGGCCGATAATTTGGCGCACCACAGAGAATCACGCCTGCAAAATCATCATTACGCTCTAGGTATAAACGTACGACGATAGAACCCATGGAGTGTCCAAATAAGAAGTGTGATACATCTGGATATTCTGTATGTAACTTCTTAACCATCGTATCTACAGATTGAATCAATACTTCATCGCCATTTTGATTCGCAAAGTACCCCAGTTCATCTTTAAAAGCTTCCCCATGACCTGGTAAGTCATAAATTAGTACTGCTATACCCTGCTTAGATAGTTCCCTTGCAAAGGGAATATAGCGTGCATGATGTTCTTGCATACCATGTACACAGACTAGTGTTGCCCTCACTTCTGTTTCAGGTTTAATGATTTTATAAATTAGTTCTGTCATAAAGAAATATCCTTTCTTGTTTGATTGATTTCATTGTATCATATCAACTGTAAAGGAATTTTGAGAAATGAAAGTATGTGGAATCATAGCGGAGTATAATCCATTCCATAATGGACATCGCTATCAAATCGAGCAAGCAAGAAAACTGAGTGGTTGTGATATGGTTATCGCTGTTATGTCTGGTAATTTTGTACAGCGTGGAGAACCTGCAATCATCGATAAATGGAAACGTGCTAAAGCAGCCATTGAAAATGGTGTAGACCTAGTGATTGAACTACCTTATTTTTACGCAACCCAAAGTGCTTCTAAGTTTGCGTATGGTGCAGTGGAACTTTTAAAGATTGCGAAAGTTGACTACATCTCCTTTGGTAGTGAGTGTGCAAATTTAGAAAACCTACAAGAGATTGCGGATACTTCTTTGAATCCTGATAACTTAAGAGAAAGCATGCAGACAGGAATGTCCTTCCCACGTGCATATAGTCTTTTAACAGGTTCTATGGAACCAAATGATATCTTAGCTGTTTCTTATTTAAAGCATCTAAAAGGCTCCAATATTGAACCAGTAGTTGTTCAACGTACAAGCGGTTATCTAAATCCAGAGATATCTGAAAATGCAAGTGCCCTAGCAATTCGTAAAGCACTTAAAAATAACGAGAGTCTAGCAAGTTCTACGCCAATGGAAGAAATACTGAAAGAAAGTACACTGGTTTATCCTGAACAGTTCTATCCTTACTTACGAACATACTTATTAACTTCCTCTCGCAAGCAATTAGAAGACTTGTTCTTATTTAACGAGGGAATCGAAAATCACCTACGTAACTGTGCTGCAGATAACGATACGTATGAAGGCTTCTTAAGGGATGCGACTACATACCGTTATACTAGTAACCGTATTCGCCGTAGTATCTTACAAGCGATGGTACAGTTAACAAAATACGAAGCACAACGTCTACCAGCACTTGACCACTTACGCATCCTTGCCTTCAACGATACTGGCAAGAAATGGCTCCATGACATGCGTAAGGAAGATATGCGTATCTGTAGTAAATTTGCAGATGTACCATTCCCATGGAGAACACTGGAATATCGTAGTACCCTACTCTATACGAGTGTCTTACCAAGTGAAGAAAGAAAGCGTCTATTAAAATTAGAAATCAGTGGCGCTCACTATATCTCTTCAGAACATTAGATATGTCTAATGTTCTTTTCATTTTAAAAGAAGGCACCAAAGTGCCTTCTAAAGATTTACTAAATATTTTCAATTCGTAATTCTTCAATCACATTATTTCTGCGTATCTTTCTTGTTGTATACAACATGGTGATAAACACAACTACAAATACCATAGCGATTGCAAATAGTACACTGATATAAGGAATAAAGTAATCAACTTGTACCATTTGATTAATCACATAATGGATAAAGAATGAAAAAATAAACGATATTGGAAGACCAATCGCTAAGCTTCGACCTCCATAGATTAAACACTCATAATTCAGCATTCTTTGGAAGCCTTTTTCAGATATTCCAACCGATCGTAACATCGCAAACTCTTTCCGTCGAAGAATGATGTTCGTCGAAATGGTATTAAATACATTCGCAATCGATATAACTCCAATTAGAAGAATAAATCCATAAGAGAATACATTTATCACTAAGATAAACATGCGGTTATTTTGACGATCACGGTCAAAGTCATAGATTTGATCTGCACTCCAACCATTATCTTTTTTAATCTTTTCAAGTTTTTGAGTAACAATTGCGTGATTATCTGTTTGTATACCAATCTCTGGATTAGATAATCGTTTTATATAGTTTGTATCTGTATTTGTAAATAGTGTCGTTGCCATACTTCGTGGATAAATCAACTGCATTGTATTACGACTTAATGTGAACAGATTCTCTTTAATTTGTGTACCTGCCACAAGTGGAATATCAATATCAATCTCTTCAACTGGATAGAGTTTTGCTTTCCGCATATCTAAGTTATTATAGCCTCCCATTTCTTCAATATACTCTATCGGATAGAAGAGATAGTACTGCTTACCATCTTTAATATATGGCTCATGTAAACTTGCATACCCTTCTATTTCTTTGTATTCACGAACAAACATTGGCACATTGTTTGCGTCAGTATCTATCACTGAAACATCACGTGCAATCGCCTTGTCTTCTCTAATAAATTGTTGGATAACGTGATTGTATAGTAGACCTTTTGGATTAGTTTCATCAAAGTAACTTGAGGAATCAATCTTGTTTTGTTTACACAAATTGTGAAATGTATCATCATCCACAAAGACTAGTTCGACATTTACACCTACTGCATCTTTAATACGGCGCAAATACTGTTGGTTCTCTGCCGTCCAGTATTCTGATGCAATGTAATTACGTTGAATATAGACTTCATCAAAGATTTTCTGCGTGATAGCGATATTTTGAATTTCTGGTATTGCCTTAATCATATTAAAACGCTGGTCAACATCTTCTTGTTCATCAGTGTATACATTGTACATAACATTCATCTTATGATCATTACTGCTCTGTATCAGTAGCATCCTACTTACATACTGTGTTAATGATGCGGCAGAGATAAATAAAATGACACTTAACGCTAATGAAAGAATTGTTGAACGATATTTACGTTTATTGCGTTTGAAATTCTTCGTAGCCATTACTCCAGCAAAACCAAATAATTTCTGCGTGAGCTTTGAAGTTTTTACTTCATTAGGCTTAATAATAATTTCATCACTTTGACGAATTGCCTCAATCGCAGATTTATGAATTGCTTTATAAGCTGGAATATATGCCGCAACAATCGTCGTTACTAGGCATATCAAAACTGCGATCAGAATTGGTAATGGACTAATCACTAAACGCAAACCTAAACCAACTTTATTTGTGATATTTACGATAAAGTTATTTTGAACCCAAGCAAGTGTGACACCAATCCCAACACATCCAACTATGATACCCAACACAATACCGATGATTGCGAGTAGAAATGCTTCAAAAAGAACCATGCGACGAATCTGACGATTGGAAGCACCAATGGACCGCATAATTCCAAACTGACGAATACGTTCACTAATGGAAATAGAGAATGAATTATAAATCAGTGATATAGAACCATACGCAATGAGTAGTACAAGCACTGTTGTTAAACCGAATAGTACCGAACGTTCCCCACTTGCTTTAAATGCACCATAAAAACGTAATAAATCCGAATGTGGAACATAGGAGTCTGAAATGGTTTGACGCATTAAGAAGTCCTGCATTTTGCTTGGTGAGTGAATTGTTAAGAATAGTTTCTGATTATCTGTATGAAAACCATTTGTAATGCATGTGTATCCAGGACAAGAAAACTCTTCAATCTCAAATGGCAGACGTTCCATAATACCGACAATGGTAAATGTATGTTTTGTTGTATTCTTCAAACTCTCTTTTTCTTGGTATGGTGTATTTTCAGAGAGTTGCTCTTTCTCTATGAAACGTTGTCCTGTTTCTAGAGTTATCGTATCCCCTACTTGATATTTCTCTTTTGCGTTCGCAATGAAATTCTCTGGTAATAGAATTTCATCTTCTTTTTCAGGCATACGACCTGAAACTAAATTGATTGGGAATAATGCATGTTCTGTGTCCCCTAGAGATTGTACAAGAAGGTACGGTTTGCCATCATTTTCATTAGCAACTTCTGCCCAACCAAGCGTATATACATTTTCATATTTTTCAATCTGCTTGTTTGTCTTAGCTTCTTCTAAGCCTTCTTTATT
This sequence comes from Solobacterium sp., assembly GCA_015256455.1. Classification (GTDB taxonomy): domain Bacteria; phylum Bacillota_I; class Bacilli_A; order Erysipelotrichales; family Erysipelotrichaceae; genus Bulleidia. Next base: position 10,718 of record JABZMB010000036.1, read on the forward strand.
TACATCATTCATGATGACTTGCCACTCACCCGTTATGGCAATCTCACGATTCTTTAAGAACTGATATCCACTGTATGCACCTTCAATGACGGCTGTAAATAAAGCCATGGACACAATAATACCTATTAAAGTTACAATCGTTCTCGTCTTATTTTTGGAAAGATAGCGCTGTGTCAGTTTTGTAAATATACTCATGATTACACCTCACGGATTCTTTCGTCTCTTGTAATCTTTCCATCTTCGATTGAGATAATACGATCTGCCTGTAAGGCAATACTTTCATCGTGAGTAATGATGATCATTGTCTGCTGGTATTTTTTATTTGATAACTTTAATAGTTCTACAATTTCTTGGCTATTTTTACTATCAAGGTTACCAGTCGGTTCATCCGCAAGTACGATAGCTGGAGCGTTCATAAGCGCTCTACCAATGGATACACGTTGTTGTTGACCACCAGAAAGTTGGTTTGGTAGATTTTTTCGTCTTTCTTGTAATCCTAACACATTCAATAACTCTTCAAGTCGTTCTTGATTCACTTCTTTTCCATCCATTAATACAGGAAGTGTGATATTTTCTTCTGCACTTAGTACAGGAATCAAATTATAAAATTGGTAAATTAAACCAACTTTTCTACGGCGGAAAACAGCTAGTTGTTCTTCATTTTGTGCATAGACATCTTGTCCACCTACAAATACTTTCCCGCGTGATGGTTTATCAACTCCTCCTAGCATATGTAATAGTGTCGATTTACCTGATCCTGATGGGCCAATAATCGCTACAAACTCACCTTGTTCAACTGTAAACGAAACATTATCTAGAGCTTTTACTTCATTTTCCCCTTTTCCATAAATTTTTGTTAAGTGTTCGACGCGTAAGACTTCCATATCAAAGCCCTCCCTATACTTACAGTATAAAAAGCAAATGTGACACAATGATGACATTTTGTAAGATAAAAAATCCTGTTTTCACAGGATCAAATAATTTGTTTATAGAAACGTACAGTGAAGCAAGCACCACCATCCGGATGATTCTTAACACTGATGGTTCCGTTTTGAGCAGTGATAATCATGCGAGCAAATGCTAAACCAATTCCTACACTTTCCGGTTTTGCGTTTTTACCCTTATAGAAGCGTTCAAACATGTATGGGATATCTTCTTCCGGAATCCCTTCTCCATTATCTTGTACAATCACTTCTGTATATAATGGATTTTCACTGACAATTAGTTGAATTGTGCCACCATCTGGAGTATGTTCCATTGCATTCTTGATAAGATTACTGAACGCTTCCATTGTCCATTGATCATCAACGAACATCTTTTCATTTGAGCAATTCAGAACACACTTCTGTTCTTTTAGCTCCATAGGAATTGCGAACGGTTCTATTGCCTTCGTCAGGATGTCTTTTGCAGGTAATTGTTGTCGATGGAAGATAGCAGTCTTCGCATCAATTTTAGACATCTTTAGTAAAGTTTCGATTAACCACTGTAATTTCTCTAATTGTTTCTTAATATCGCGACGATAATAAAGTGCTTTCTCATCTGAAAGATGCTCATCATTTAAAACGGTTAGCGATAAGTTAATCGATGTAAGTGGTGTGCGCATCTGATGAAAGATATCTGCGATTGCGTTAGTTAATCGTACTTTATCTTTTTGTAGTAGTTCTGTTTGTTCGTTGAGTTTGATAACCATCTTGGAAATTTCATCACTGAGGATAGATAACTCTCCTTCATATTGGTCATCAATTTGGATTGCACTACCATGAAGCACTTTATCTAATGATAAACTTAACTGTGCAATCTGCTCGTAACGCTTGATAGAGAAATAATAATGTATTCCTACAAGTACAAGTGTCAACAATAGAAATAGGATTGCATATCCACCAATCAGTGGATATGTGACAAGTGTGCATAGAACTCCAATCACTAAAGATAAGAGTATTTCACGAAGAACATCTCGATTACGTAAATACTTCATATTAGTCCATCCTATATCCTAGTCCACGCACCGTTTTAATGATTTTAGGATTTGTAGGGTCATCTTCAATTTTCTCGCGCAAGCGTTTGATATATACCGTTATCGTATTATCATTGACGAAATCCCCTGCAATATTCCAAATCTCATCTAGAAGTTGATCTCTTGTAAGTAACTTGCCACGATGATCAATAAAAAGTGTGAGTAGCTTGTATTCAAGTGCAGATAGATTTATCTCTTGATCTTTCTTCTTTATAATTGCCTTTTCAGTATCAACTTGTATATCTTCCAAAAGGATAATTGTTTGATGTCCTGCATGACGACGTAAGACATTCTTGATACGAGAGAGTAGTTCTTTTGGACGGAATGGTTTGGTAATGTAATCATCTGCACCGATATTCAATCCTCTTACAACTGTTTCTTCATCTGAAGACGCACTTAAAAAGATGACTGGTAATTGTATCTTTTGAGCAATATTACATACTGCAAAGCCATCACCATCTTTTAAAGAAACATC
>JABZMB010000037.1 GCA_015256455.1 Solobacterium sp.
AACTGACTCTTAATCAGTGGGTCGAGGGTTCGAGCCCCTCAGAGACCACCATAAACAAAAGGGAAGTTCCGAAAGGTTCTTCCCTTTTATTTTTATTTATGAGTAAGCTATATTTCAATTATATATGCATGAGTATTGAATGGTATTATCGCTCATAAATTCAACATTCACCTTACTTCATTAACTTATGGATTCTATCATTGAAATATGATGTATAATAATTGCAACAAATATAAATGTTTATCTGTATTGAAAGGTGATAGCCTTCGTATTTTAAAATCAACATTCCCAATAATCAACTCACAACATTTTCATTATCTTTCACCAAATATGTTCAAGTACATGGAGGTACTATACTACAATGCAAGAGTTAACAAAGAGTATTATATGCAATAATATTAGCAAAAAATACAATCATTCTAGGATTTTTAGTGATTGCAGATCTACTATCGCTCTTGCAAATATCACTTTTTCTGTTTCCCATGGTGAAATATTAGGAATTATAGGGAAAAACGGTGCAGGTAAAACGACACTTATTAAAATATTGTCAGGTATTATGGTTCCTGACAGCGGTGAGGTAGAAGTGACGGGAACCAACCCTTTTAAGAGAATTAAATCATACAGAAATTCCGTAGCAATTATCATGGGACAAAAAAGTCAAATGGACGAAGATATTTCCATATATGATAATGCGCTGTTTATGGCTTCTGTATACGGGATCAATAGAGAAACTGCGGACATTCGCATTTCCTCACTCTCATCTAAGCTTGGACTTACCACCCAATTAAAACAACAAGTAAGAACATTATCTTTAGGCGAGAGGATGAAGGGCGATTTACTTATTGCTTTTTTACATACTCCAACAATCATCTTTTTAGACGAACCAACGATTGGCTTAGATTATTCGACTCAATGCTCCGTTCGTTCATTTCTGAAAGAATATGTTAAACAAAATAATGCATCTTTGATTCTAACCAGTCATAATATTGATGATATCAAAGAACTCAGTGACAATATATTGATTCTCAACGAGGGCAAGCAATTATTCCTAGGTACAATTAGTGAATTATATATGATTGTTAAGCCAAAAAAATTTTTAGAATTTAAGATGGATGATGAAACAATAAAACAAGTAGAAATACAACAAGATAACCAAAAATTCATAGAAACCATAGGAAAAATACCTTCTGATAGATTAAAAGAAATTAATTTAGTTGATATGGACTTGAATGAGGTAATAGAGGAATTATATAGAAGGAGTAAATAGTGATTACAAGTTTGCTGAAGAATTCATTCAAACAATATGTCTCGTATCCTCTCTATTTCATTGGAGAAGTACTGGGATCTGTACTTTTTCCAATTGCGATTAATTGCTTTTTTATCATCAGTATTATGTCAACTACTGATATTAAAGCATATACCAATAGCGGGATAATCCTATATGTTATTATCTCTAATTTAACCTACGTGGTAATTACCATGGATGTATCTAGAGAAATTGCAAAAGATATCAAAGGGAATGGTTTAGGTCAAAAGCTGCTCTTACCAAAATGTTACTTTATACTAGTTATTTTCAAAGCTCTAGCAAAAATGGCTGTCCGCATTATTTGCGTATATATCCCGATTTTTACAGTAAGTATATTTGCATTGGGAACTTCTAATATACTCGCATGCATGCTAAAAGCCATTCCATTCTTACTATATGCATGTTCGATTAGTATTTTGATTTCTATCCTAATTGGATTATCCGCTTTCTATTTCACAGAAATATGGGGGTTAAAAGCATTTATTTCATTCATATCTTACGTTTTATCCGGATCATTATTCCCTTTTGACTTAACTCTCAAATCAATTCAAAAAATACTTTTATTGACGCCATTCCCATATATTAGTTATATACCAACAAAAATTATTACCGATTCCAATTTCTTAATTGAACCATTTATGTTTATAATTCCACTTATTTATATCATAATTTTTTTAATCATCTCCATATTTATTTGGAGAGATGGAATAAAAAAATATCAAAGTTGCGGAGTGTAATATGTTTCAATATATAGTATCGTGCTTACGATTCTCATGGAAAAAAGCCACCGTTTATAAGGCTAACTTAGCAAGCTGGATGCTTGCCGATTTAGGCATGTATCTTTCTACTATCTTTGTATACCTTTTATTAGGAGGAACTGTTTTCCTTTTTGCTGGCTACAACAACTCCCAGATGCTCTTGTATATTAGCAATAGTTTTCTCATTAATAATATCTATTCAATTTTATTTTCGGAGGCCATTGATACTATATCTATTGATATTCGCAATGGCAAAATGTATTATTCGCTTTTAAAACCTTTACCTTTAACAGTATTTTATATTGCAAAAAATCTGAACTTGAAGTCTCTTGTTATTACTCCGTTTTTAATAGCTTTTAATGTATATTGTCTTTACCTAAATCACCTTTCGCTTCATATAATGAATTTCTTATTGCTTCTGGTAGCAGTATACTCAATGGGTGTAATATTTCTATTAATTATTTGTCTTGATTTTGTAGGACTTCGATCGGAAGCTATTAATCCAATTATGGTAGAATTACTAGAATTACGAGATAGACCTGATAAAATTTTTAATACTTTTATTCGTAGTATTTTCATCTATATCATACCTATTTATTTAACAAGTGCTGTTCCTACTAAAATGATGATTAAAAACTGTAATCTGATTGAAAGCATATACTTTTTCCTTTTTCCTGTGATTGGAACTGTTTTATCAACAGTTTGTATTAAAAAATCAATTAAATACTATACCTTCGGGACGGAAGAGGTATAATTCTTCACAAGAAATTAAACCAGCAATTCACTAAAAAAGATCATCTATGAAAATAAACGATACCTCAACAATCTGTTAATTTAAAGAACGAAATACTATGCTTATTTCGTTTTTAAATTTAATGTTTATTGTTTCCGCACTATTTTCATGTGATCTTTTTTTTACTTCATTAAAATATCTGCGTTAGCTTCATTATGAATCTGTTCTGAAATATCACGCATCGTGATAATCGTTACTGGTATTAGATAGAGTACCGCTCCAAGCCATGCACTTTGATCAGCCCATGTAATCGCATTGAATCCAAAGTCTGCTACCAAAAATACACAGACCGCTGTTCGACAAATCATTTCAACAACACCACAATAGATTGCACGCATCGCATATCCTAATCCTTGAATACTCATACGCACAACATTCAAGATACCTAATAACCACCAAGCATATCCCGCTCTTCTTAGATATAAATCTGCCGCAGATAGTACTGTTTCATCACCTGTAATAAATAAAGTACTGAGTACTTTTCCAAATAGAATCATGAAGATTCCTGCTAGCACACCATACGCAACACCAACATAAGTACCCTTACGCAAACCTTCTTTGATACGGTCTTCCTTCTTTGCACCATAGTTCTGTGAGACAAAGGTAGAAACAGCAGTAGCTAGGGCATCAAATGGACACAACAAGAACTGTTTAATCTTGACACCAGCAGTAAAGGCAGAAACATACACTGTTCCTAGAGAGTTATTTGCTGATTGCATAATCATTGAACCGATGGCTGTGATTGAATACTGTAGTCCCATTGGAATTCCCATTACCAATAATCGTTTTGATAGTTCTAAATCAAACTTTCTTTCTTCTGAATGAATATGTAAAATTGGAAATTTCATCACAATTAAAATTAAGCATAAAACACCTGATACTGCTTGCGAGAATACAGTCGCAATCGCCGCTCCCGCAACTCCCCACTTCAAGTTAATGATACAGAATATATCCAAAAAGATATTCAGTACAGCCGAAATCGCTAAGAAGATAAATGGTGTTTTAGAGTCACCGATTGCACGTAGGATACTCGATAAGTAGTTATATAAAAGTGTAAAAGGTATGCCAATAAAAATCACAATAATATAGTTATATGTATCCTGATAGATTTCAGCTGGAACACGTAATAAATCCAAGATTAATGGACAAAAGAAGCACGTTGCGGCAGTTATAATCACCGCAATAATAAATGTCCAAATACAACCTTGAAATTCAAATTTATGCATCCCCTTTGAATCATTTGCGCCAAAGCGTTGGGCAATTGGTACCGCAAATCCTGCCATTGTACCAATACAAAATCCCAAGACCAAAAACTGAACACTACTGGTCGCACCGACAGCTGCTAGCGCTGCAGGACCTAATGTTTGTCCTACAATTGCGGCATCTGCCACATTATATGTTTGTTGGAATAGATTTCCTAACAAGAGAGGAATTGCAAACTGTAATATCAGTTTTAAAGAGTTTCCCTCAACCATGCTTTTTCTCATCGTATCGTCCCTCCCTTCAAAGAATCTTGTTCATTATATATCAATTCACTCAAAAAAGAAGAGTAGATTTTGAATTTCTACTCCTCTGTTTCTGCTTCTACTTCTTTGATAACGCATTCATCACCTTTTACAAGGTATGTCTCTTCACTACCACAATATGGACATATTCTTCCATGTTTTACTGTCTCATATTCCTGTTTACACGATTCACAAAATGTCACGGCAGGAATTGTCTCTAGTTTTAATTCACACTCTAGTAATAGAGGATACTTTACTTTGAAATAATCCCAACAATCTATGAAGTAATCTGTCATGATACCAGACACTTCACCAACCTCTAGGGTTACTGAGCCATATTTTGTGACCTTGTTTTCTTCTGCCATTTCTGTAAGAGATTTTGCAAGGTGTGTAACGATTCCCATCTCATGCATGGTTATTTACTCTTCTTGTTGAATAAAATCTTGAGCTTACGTTTTGCGGCGTAAGGAAGAACTGCCTTGATCTTATCTTCACAACGATACATTCTTGACGCATCTGGTAAATCTCTTTGCAAGTGAATCGCATCAAATTCACAACGTGTTGTACATAGACCACAACCAATACACTTATTAAGGTCAACAAATGTCGCACCACAACCCAAACAACGTTTTGCTTCTGTACGAACTTGTTCATCCGAGAATGCCAAACGCATATCGTTGAATGTAGCCTTTGGATTTCCTTGTTTATGTCCAGGGACTTGACGCTTAGCTGTATCAAACTCTTCTAATACAACATCATCCTTATTTAATTCAATGAAATGACGTAGGTCACGGTTGATTGTCATGGATTGTCCTGGATGAACGAAACGATTAATGGAATCTTCTACAATTCTACCAGCCGCAATCGCATCAATCGCAAATCTTGGACCTGTATATACATCACCACCCACAAAGATATCTGGGTCAGCAGTCTGTAATGTGACTGGGTCAGCCTTAGCAGTATTGTTACGGTTGAGTTCAACCTTTGTACCTTCTAATAGTTTACCCCATTCAATCGATTGTCCAATGGATAGTAATACATTCTTGCATGGAACTGTGATGGTTTCATTTTCATCATACTGAGGATTAAACTTACCATCCGCATCCTTTACAGATAAGCACTTCTTAAATACAACAGCTGTGACATTTCCATTTTCAGTTAGGATTTCCTTTGGACCCCAGCCATTCATGACAGAAATATCTTCTTCCTTGGCTTCTAGCACTTCATCAGCAGCGGCAGGCATTTCTTTTTCACTTTCAAGACATAACATTGTGACTTTGCCTTCTGTTAAACGAACAGCAGTACGCGCTACATCCACCGCAACATTACCACCACCGATAACGACTACATCACCTTCTAATGCATGTCTTAATTCTTCATTATTTGCCTTACGCAAGAACTCTACACCTGTTTGAACACCATTTGCATCTTCACCAGGAACACCTGTCTTACGTCCACCTTGGGCGCCAATCGCAATATAGAATGCCTTATAGCCCTCACTACGTAATGATGGGATTGTTGTGTCCTTACCAATTTCAATGTTGTATTTAAACTCAACACCCATCTGACGTAGAACATCAATTTCAGCTTCGATAATATCCTTCTCTAATCGGAAAGATGGAATACCATTCAGTAACATACCACCTGCACGGCTTTCCTTTTCAAATACTGTTACAGGATATCCATGCATACGGAGGTAATAGGCAGCTGAAAGACCAGCAGGACCTGCACCGATAATCGCAACCTTATATTCGTCCGACCACATTCCACCATCATCCTTTTCACATAAAGGAACGAAACGTGTCTCTGCGTTTAATTCTTGTGCAGCGATATATTTCTTGATTTCATCGATTGCGATAGGTTGGTCAACCTTACCACGTGTACATGCATCTTCACAACGACGATTACAGATTGCACCACATACCGCAGGGAATGGATTATCCTGCTTAATTAGTTTAAGGGCATCCATGAATCTTCCTTCAGAAGCCATCTTTACATATCCTTGTACTGCTAAGTGCGCAGGACAAGCAGTCTTACATGGCGCAGTACCTGTGTCATAGCAGTTAATCTTAGAAGTTTCACGATAATCTGGATTCCAATGATCTTCGCCCCATTCTGTCTCATCTGGCAGTAATGTTGTTGGATACTTGATTGCGCCTAAACTTGTACATAACTTCTGACCAAGCTTTGCAGCTCCAACTGGGCAAACTTCTACACACTTACCGCAGGCAACACACTTTTCTTTCTCGACATGTGCACGATATGCGGAACGTGATAAGTTTGGTGTATTGTACAACTGTGAAGTACGTAACGCATTACATACACCTGGTGCACAGTTACAGATACCTACAATCTTACCTTCACCATCAATATTTGTAATTTGATGTACAAAGCCATGACGTTCACCACGTTTTAAGATTTCTAAGACTTCATCATAGGAAACATAATGTGCCCTACCACGGTCAACCTGATATTCAGCCATGTCTCCAACACCAATACAGAATTCACCATTGATTTCTCCAGATCCTTCACCACGCATCTCTTGTTGGCGGCGGCATGTACATTGACTGATTGCGTACTTATCATACTTATCTAACCAATGACTCAAGTGTTCTACAGATACAGATTGGTTTACATGTTCAATTGCCTTTTCTACAGGTATAACATGCATACCAATTCCACCTCCACCAAGAGGAACCATTGGTGTTACAGGTTCTAGTGGCATCTGTGTCATTAAGTTAAAGAATGTCGCAAGATTTGGATGTGCTTCTGTCAGTTCATCATTCATCATCATAAACTCAGCAGAACCTGGAACGAAAATAGGTACATTATACTGCTTCTCGTTCTCTGGATTTTCACGGTTCATCTCAATCAAACCAATCCAACAGAGATGGTCAATCATCTTTTGTGTTTCTTCTAGCGTCATATTATTTTTCTTCGCTAGAACTTCTGGTTTATATCCAACACGTGTTTTCTTGAACGATAACATGAACTTTACTTCTTCTTTTGTTAGTAGTTCATCTAGCATCCAGTATTCTGGATCTTCTGTCTTAACAGAATGTGTTAATTTTGCCTTGATACGATTAGTAATCATGCATGCAAGGTCTAGTAATAGTTTTTCCTTTTCTGGATCTGCAGCTACATAATTTGGATCTGGAACGAAATCTCGTTCGTTCGTCATTCTCTTTTTTGGGGCAGTTGTCATAATTATCTTATCACTTTCCACTCAACTGTTTCTTCTTGTAGCCAGTCGAGCCACTCTTTCATACCCTCTTTGGTTTTAGCACTGAGAGGGAAAATCTTAATCTTTGGGTTCAAACGCTTTACACGTTTGATACATGTTTCTAAATCAAAATCAAAATATGGTAATGCATCAATCTTACTGATGACTAGGACATCACTCTTTTCAAACATCAATGGATATTTGAGAGGTTTGTCATCACCTTCTGTCACACTTAGAATCATGACATTATACATAGCACCAGTATCATATTCCGCAGGACAAATTAGATTCCCTACATTCTCTAAGAATGCTAGGTCAATGTCATGTCCTTTCATCGCATCAATACCTGTCTTTGTCATCCCTGCATCCATATGACACATTCCATCTGTATGTACCTGTACTGCAACAGCACCTAACTGTTCAATTCTTTCCGCATCAACTGCAGATTCAATATCTGCTTCAAGAACCGCTATCTTAAATTTTTCTAACATTTGGATTGTAGAACTTAATAAAGTGGTCTTACCAGAGCCAGGGGAACTCATTAGGTTGATGAGTAGCGTTCCTTGAAATTTCATTTGCATACGTAATGCATTTGCATCCTTTTCATTTGATGCAGTAATACTTTTATGGAGTTCTATGATTTTCATTCAGCATTCCTCCATGCTTCGATACGTTTGCGTATCGCATTCATCATTTCACCAAATCCTTCACCAGTCTTTGCACTGATTGGATAGAATTCCATATTTGGATTTAGCTTACGTACATGGTCCTTACAGCGTTCCTCATCAAAATCAAAGATTGCCTTTGTATCAATTTTATTAAAGAGTAAGATATCCCCCACCTGAAACATGAGTGGATATTTCAGTGGCTTATCATCACCCTCAGGAATACTTAGAATGACTAATTTTAAATTCGCACCAGTATCAAACTCAGCTGGACATACCAAGTTACCAATGTTCTCTAAAATCACGACATCTAAGTCTTCAATGTTTAGTCTTTCCATTCCACGGGCAGTCATATCTGCTGTCATATGACAACTACCACCTGTGTGTAGCTGGATGACTTTTACTCCTAATTTAGAAATTGTCTTTGCGTCCACATCGGAATCAACGTCCGCTTCCATCACGCCTACGCGGTAATCCTTCTTCAACTCCTCTATCATTCTGACAAGTGTTGTTGTCTTACCTGCACCTGGCGAAGCCATCAAATTGATTAGATATACATGATGATCTTTTAATGTATTACGTACTTTTTGGGCTTCCAAGGTGTTATCTGCACTCAACCGTTCTTTGGTCTCGAAAATTTCGTACATATTTACTCCTTGTTGTTTATTTTTATACATTTTAATATTTAATTAGTTTTTTCACAAGATAACATAGTACTACAAAATCCCTTGAAAGTATAAAAAAGAATGCCACTTTTTGACATTCTTTCTTGTATGCATGGTTTGATAAAACTAACCAAAAAAAAGATATCGATGAATATCATCGATATCTAGTTGTTACTCAATTCCTGTAACTGTATAATCTTCTGCTTCAACAGCTTTACGTAACTCTTCATTAGATACTTCTTTATTTAATGTTACGACAGCCTGCTTACTAACATGTGATACTTCAGCAGATGATACACCATCAATCTTTTCTAGTGCATTCTTTACAGCCTTTTCACAATGACCACACACCATACCTTCAATCATAATCTTCTTTTCCATTTGTTTTTCCTCTTTTCTTTCTATATGTTTTTCTCTTTGAATATATTTTTCTTCAATATCTTTATCAATCTTAAATAAATTTAATCTTAAAGCATTCATGCATACTGTAACACTTGATAGAGCCATCGCTGCTGCACCGAACATTGGATTCATCGATAAGCCAAATAAACCAGCTGCTAATGGAATACAAATCAAGTTATAGAAGAATGCCCAGAATAGATTCTCTTTGACATTACGTAGTGTTGCTCGACTCAGTCTAACGGCTCTAACAACATCGGTTAATGTAGAGTTAGACAATACGATATCTGCAGAATCAATTGCGACATCTGTACCTGCACCAATTGCGATACCGATATCTGCTTTTGTAAGTGCTGGTGCATCATTAATACCATCACCAACCATCGCAACTTTACCTTGTTTCTGCAGTTCTGTGATAACTGCTTCTTTTCCATCTGGTTTTACACCAGCCACAACGCGGTCAACACCTGCAACCTTGGCAATCGCATTAGCAGTACGCTCATTATCACCCGTTAACATCACTACCTGCATACCTAACTTCTTTAATTTTGTGATTGCGTTATATGAATCTTCTTTGATTGTATCTGCAGCGGTAATCATACCAATCAGTTTTCCATCTTGCGCAAAGAACAATGGTGTCTTACCTTCATTTGCATATTCATCTGCTTTCGCTTGAATATCTAATGATATATCTGCGATTGTACGTATATAACTCATTGATCCTGCTTGCATCAGATGATTATTGAGTGTTGCTTCGATACCACTACCAACAACATTCTTAAACTGTTCTGTTGGTAGTGCTTGAATATTTTCTTGTTGTGCTTTCGCAATGATTGCTTTGGCAAATGGATGCTCGGATTTCTGTTCAACAGAATATGCGATTTGCAGTAACTCAATCTTACTTATATCTCCAATTGGATAGATATCTTTTACTGTTGGTTGTCCAGTTGTAATTGTTCCTGTCTTATCTAGAGCGATGATATTCATCTTGCCCATTTCTTCTAAAGCTTCAGAAGTCTTAAATAAGATACCATGTTGGAATCCTAAACCGTTTCCAACCATAATCGCCACTGGCGTCGCAAGTCCTAATGCACATGGACAGGAAATAACTAATACAGAGATTGCACGTTCAAGTGCATATACAAAGCTAGCTCCTGCAAGTAACCAACCAATCATTACAATAATGGAAATCACAATGACCGCAGGCACGAACACTCCAGAGATTTTATCAGCTATCTTAGCGATTGGAGCCTTTGTGGCAGCCGCATCACTTACCATCTGAATAATCTTAGAGAGTGTAGTATCTTTTCCAACATGCGTGGCCTTCGCTTGCAAATATCCAGAAATATTTAATGTACCTGCACTAATCGTATCATTGACACTCTTATCCACTGGTACTGACTCCCCTGTCAAAGCAGATTCATTGATAGAACTATCACCTGAGACAATCACACCATCTACCGGAATACTTTCACCAGGTTTTACAACGAAGATATCGTCTAACTTCACTTCATCGATATTAACGATTGTTTCAACACCATCTCGAATGACCGTTGCCTTCTTAGGTGCTAACTTCATTAAGCTCTTTAATGCGTCTGTTGTCTTACCCTTCGACATAGCTTCTAGCATCTTACCAATTGTGATAAATACCAGTATCATAGCGGCAGATTCAAAATACAACTGATTATGATAGAGTGGCATCAATTCCATGTTCGCTACACCATCTGTAATCTGTACTGTCATCAAATACAATACATAGACTGACCATGCAAAAGATACAGAAGAACCTAATGCGACTAATGTATCCATGTTTGGAGAACCATGCATGAATGACTTAAATCCACTGATAAAGAACTTCTTATTAATAACCATCAAAATTAATGTCAGAAACATTTGTGTTAAACCTAAACCAATATGATTGTGATTTAGGAATGCTGGTAATGGCAAACCTAACATGCCATAACCCATCGTGATATACATTAGGATCACTAAGTAACCCAGTGAATACCATAGACGCTTCTTTAATTTTGGTGTCTCATGATCCTGTAAAGCTTCCTCTTCTGCAGAAACACTGGCTATATCTGCTTTTTCGGTAGTAGTCTCTGACTGTAATTTTGCACTGTAACCTGCATTCTCGACAGCTTTTATAACCGCATTTGGGTCTGCGTTACCTTCAACTCCCATTGAATTTGTTAGTAGACTGACTGCACAGGATTGTACACCATCTACCTTGGATACTGCCTTTTCAACTCTTGCTTGGCAGGATGCACAAGTCATACCTTCTACAATATATTTTTCCATAAAACCTCATTTCTAATTACTTCATTAACTTTTGAAGTACTGTTACGAGTTCATCTATCGACTCATCTTTTCCTTGTCGTATATCTGTTGCGACGCAACCACGAATGTGACATGCCAATAATTCTTTATTAAAACTATTTAATGCGCTTGTAACAGCGGATACCTGAACCAAGATATCCGGACAGTATAAATCATCTTCAACCATCTTCTGTATTCCGCGTACCTGACCTTCAATACGCTTTAATCTAGTCACAAGTTTCTTCTGCTCATCTGCAGTTCTTTTTTTATGTTTCACTTCACATTGATGCATCTCACACCTCCGTTGTATACATCTGTTATATACCCCCACAGGGTATATGTCAACTAATATTATCTAAAGAAAAAAACGTAGATTTATCTACGTTTAAAATTTCGCATTGAATCTTCCCATATAGGCATGGTAATCATTAATCACTTGATCACACCACACATCAAACTCAGGATCTTCAATTCTAGATTCACTATGTTCCCAGATGTATTGTGTATAAAGTTCAATTCCCTTCTCTAAATTGATAAGACATTTAAAATCAGGAATTAATGTATCTCTTACGATATCTGTATATAGATTAGAGAATTGCTTATCCCCAGCAATCTGTTCTGAAAGAGGATACTTTGTGCTCATCGCAAGTGTTTCAGATGCGATATGTACTTTCTGTACCTTACGATTTAAAGCCTTTCCTAATGAATCATAAATCATATCCCAGGTTACGATCTCCGGATTAACGAGGTTAATCGAACGATTGATTGCATTCATATTTCCAATCAACTGAATAAAGTTATACGCAAAGTCATAGCTATGCATCATATGCCAGATGGATTGCCCATCTCCATGGATTATGACTGGTTTATCACTCAGAATTCTCGATACGACACTCCAACAATTCTTACCCTTTACACTTAACGGGAAACGGTCAAAGCCATATGTCTGTGAAGGTCTAACAATAGTGATTGGAAAGCCCTTCTTGGCAGCTTGATTGAATACATCCTCACACGCCGCCTTATCTCTTCCATACTTCGATAAACGATTCTTCTGTACAGAATCTTCATTAAGAATAAAGTTATTTTCATGGTTGAATACAACGACAGTGGAGATAAAGATATATTGTCTTGTATGATTTTGGAAAAGATACACACGATCTCTTGCTTGGTCTGGTGTATAGACCACAAAGTCAATAACCGCATCAAACACAGTAGTACCGATAATCTTCTGCATCGCAGTTGTATCATTGGCATCACAGATAATATGGTTTGCCATCACAGGTAATGGACGATGTCCACGATTGATAACATACAGTTCTGTATCACGACTCTTCGCTAGCATTCCTAGTACAGCTGAAGAAATGACACCAGTACCTCCGATAATTAAAATCTTGCGTCCGCTCATCCTTA
>JABZMB010000038.1 GCA_015256455.1 Solobacterium sp.
TGTGTGATTTTGTAGGTAAAAAATCATTTACTAAGTGTTTGTGTACAATATTTCCCTTAATCTCATAGAAGAGATTAAAACTATACAAACTGTCCGCTATCGCATAAATAAAAATTTTATCTGCTTGATTTTGAACATATTCTAATGCTAACGAAACCATGCTAGCTTGAACTTCCATAAATTTATCTTCAAATTGTGTCATGTTACTCTCCTACTCTAACTCAGATAAATTCGATCTGTATTGTTTGCTCAGTCATCATGGAATCCACTTCCTCGACAAGTTTATCTATCTCGTTCTGTGTGATACGAATGTGGTTGTATGGTGGCTCCCAATTCTGTATACTTGACCTAAATACAGTAAAACTTCCATCGGTCAACAATTCTCCCTTTGCTTTTAAAACATGACCATTTTCATAGTCAAATGTGATGATAGACCTTGTACCAGAAATTTTCATTTTTCTTCCTTTTCTTATATTCTTTTAGACTAAACTTGTAGATCATTCATGGTATTTTTAATCAGGTATTTCAGCATGATAGAACTACCTTAAAAATCAATGTTAACGTTTTCCATTATTATACCATACAAGCGCTTGATATGAGGGGTTTGCTAGTTAAAAACTAACAAAAAAACACTGAATTTCAGTGTTCCTTTTGTTTCTTTACACTTCTTAAAATGCCGATTGTACCGACCTGCAAAAGTTAGACCTAGAATCTAACGAATGGAGGTCCGTACAGATGAAGTGTTCTTTTTTAGTTACTTTCTTTTCCTTCTGGATAGAATAGGGATGGAATGCGGTCAGAATCAAATACGTTATTGTATTGTAAACAACGGTATGTATTGATATCCGCATCATCAATATCATATACAGATTGGTAGTATTTACCAGCTGCGTCATAACAACCATATAGACCAATTACAGGATACTTATCTTTAAGTTCATATAAGAATTCCTGGTATGGAGTCATTTGGTAGTTTGCGGTCTTCATAATGAGTGAAGATAGGTAGTTAATACTTAACTTATCAATTGTCTCATCTGGAATATCATAGTTTGCCCAAATGGAGAATGGGGTAATATATTGTGTCATGTCGTTTTCAGGCGTACCTGCATGTGGGAATAGAAGGTTATCACAATCTGCACCTAAGGATGGTTGGTGGTCACCAAACATCACAATCATTGTAGGTTCTTTTACCTTTGAGAAGTATTCAATCAAGTTCTTGTAGTCTTGATCAGAAATCTTCATTAATGAGAAGTAGTTTTCCGCATGACCATATCCACCACCAATAGAACTGAAATTGACGGTCTTCTTTAAGTCATCTTTATCATCATATCCACCATGATTTTGGTAGGTGATATTGAAGATAAAGTTTTTCTTGTCCTTTTCCTTTTCGTAAGTTTCTTCTAGGACTTTGAAATTCTGTGCATCACTTGGATATCCATGAATTGTTTCCAGACCATCAAAGGTTTCGGCAAATACTTTATCTTGGTACTGCAGTTTTTTCCATGCAGAAGCACGGTTCCAGTTGGTGGATTTACCAAGGTGAATACCTGTTGTAGTAAAACCGATTTGGTTAAAGTAGGAAATCATAGAAGGTACGTTTCTATGCATATACATGTTGAATGGATATACACCACCCGCAAAGAACGCTGTTGTATTACCTGTTAAGGATTCATATTCACTATTACATGTACCACCACCACGTACATCGACGTAGAGGTTACCACGAATCGTATTTTCTAGAGACAGGTAGTAAGGGATGATGTTATCAGCATAGTTTGTACCACCAACATTCATATCTGCAAAGGATTCGTTCATTACCATGATGATATTCGTTGGTTTAGTGCCATTAGGATCGACGTTGGCTGCAGCTCTTTCAGCAAGCTCTTTACCCAGTTCTTTGAGTTCCTCTACAGAATATCCTTCTGGTTTCTTTGGTTGATCAGAGATATATTGGTTTACAAGACCTGTGAAACTAAGCGCCGTACCATCTGTTTGGAAGATGGATAATAGGTTCATATCCCATAGGTAGTATTGACCAACACTATTTAAGAAGAGCGCTATAACAATAATCAGGATAGGATATGTTGCGTAGTATACGTTAATCTTTGTGTTCTCGCGTGGTACAGCGCGCATCAAGAGATAAATTAAGATGGCGATAATAATTGCGATAACCATGAAGTAACGAATCTGGACATGGTAGTTGGAGATGACATCTGCAGCTGTACCAATTGCGGTTAAATCCCATGGTGCGATTGGACGGTTACGGAATTGTGTTACGTACATATTTACGATACCGAAAATCACAACAAATAAGTTACAAATCAGTACTGAGATTGGTAATCGACGGAATATTAAGTAGATTACTTTATATAGAATAATATAGATGGCAACGTTGTAGAAACGATTCATCAAGTTGATATAGTAATAGTTACCAGTACAGATTTCTGACATAAAGAAGCACCAGATAGGAGCTGCTATTAACATCATTTCGTTTTCTGGAATGTGTTTTGCCCATGTAATCTTCTTATCAATGAGATACGCAATGATCCAACTTAATACCAAAATGGATAGGTATACTGCAACCCAAGCAGCTTTTGGTAGGTACTCTTGGGTCTCGAGTTGTAGCCAGCCTTCAACACCGTTTACAGTTAAGTTAATGGTGTTGTCATTTGTATTGATGACCATACCTTGAGAGGCGATGATCTTGTTGGAGATATTCTCTGGTGTATACTCTGCAAGTTTAAATGGTCCAAATGACACATCAATCTTTGAGATAGCGATGTCTGTCTTTACGTTGTTAAAACCTAAACGTAAAGAGTTTGTAACGATTGGAATGTTACTGAGGTGAATTACTTCCCAAGATGGTTGTGCATCTAGCCATGTCTTATGAGAGTTATAGTTATAGTTTGCAAAGATTTCTTCTCCACGGTCTGTATTAAAGTTTGATACGACCACAGTACCTTGGATACCTTTTTTCATATGTACATCAAAGGAAAGATGTGGTGCATAAAACAGCAAGAACATTGCCGAGATGAGTAAGAACCATACGGCTCTACGTATATTTAATTTTTCTTTTATAATTTTCATCATTTTATCACTTCCCTGAATAATGGTAGCACAAATGAGTAAAATGCGTTAACTAACATAGGTGAAAATTCAAAAAGATCAGATTAAAAAGAGTAATTCTTAAGAATTACCCTAGTGATTAACTGAAATATACGAATTCATCTTGTGGTTTTTGGTAGTTTTGGATGCGGTTTGCGTATAGGACAAGTGTTTTACCGCCATTATCCAATGGGATGGTCTTAAGATTACCTTGTACTTCATACCAGTTATCCTTTACAAGTTCTTCTACTTTCACACCTGTAACCGTTAATCCACAAAGACTTGTGTCATTTGCACAGCATACCATTGCTTGTCTGCCCATGATAAAGGTCTGATGATAGCCTGGTAATGTCTCGGTGAACTTACCGCGTAGGATGATTTCTTTTCCATCATATTTATCTGGGTTTTCAATCGCATCCATATACCAGATGCCATAATCATCATCTTTGATATCGATGATAGGGGCATTGATATTGAATGGTAGTACACCTTCTTTAAGAGTGACCTGGGCACCGTGTTCGCCTTCGTAGAAAATCTGAGCTTTTTTATTAATAGCTTTGATATTGCCACGCAGCATTGATGCGGAGGTATCTGGTGTACAACGATTACAGATAATTGTATCGCTGTACTTTAACTGCTCGTAAATGACAGAACGCATTGCGTTAATATACATTTGGAAAGTTGTCGCATCTACTGTTGTAAGAATCTGTACCAAAGGCCAGAAGTTTGGCATCTGTGACAAGATAAACGGTGTGATTGCGAGGGTTCCATTGTATTCAATAAATACTTGGTTTGGATGATAGATGGTATCTAACTCGCGAATCTTTTCTACGTTTAAATCCTCTGGAGAGTCCATATATTCAACGAATGCTTTGCGCTCTGCGAGGTATTTATCGTTGTATCGAATTTCACCTTGTTCAAAACAGATAATTAATGTACGGCTATTTTCTTCCATAAAGGAAGGGTCGTTAAGTGTGTCTAAGATTAAAGATGTTTTACCGGAATCAAGAAATCCTGTAAAGAGATAAACAGGGGTTGCCATTTTACTTCACCCCAAAGATTTCTTTGATGTGATTAACGTCTACCTGATCACCAATGACAGTGATTAAACCAGTGTAAGCAGGGGAACCAATGCGGATATCTGCATCTCCTGGAACATAGTCGAAGAATAACCAACTTCCATCATGACTAGGAACAATACCCTTTGCACGGATGATATGTTCATCTAGTTCAGAAAGTGCTAATGCAATATCTTCTACAGAGTACTTATTAACTGTTTCGATACCGATTGATGTGAATACTTCATCCGCATCGTGTCCATGATGGTGGTGATGATGGTGATGTTCATGATCGTGATGATCATGGCCACAACAGCAACACTCTTCCTCATCATGTTCTTCTTCCTCGTGATGATGATGGCAGCAACATTCTTCATCATCATGATGATGTTCATGGTGGTGCTCTTCATGTTCGGAAGAACCACAGCAACAGCAGCATTCTTCTTCCTCATGGTCGTGATGATGGTGTTCATGTTCATGATGGTCATGGCCACAGCAACAATCGTCATCATCGTCATCGTGACAACCACATCCACAGCATCCACAGTCTTCTTCCTCTTCGAGTTCTGGGAAGCCATCTGTAGAACCTTCCATTGCTTCGATGATTGCTTGACCAGAGAGGTCATCCCATGGAGTGGTGATGATTCTTGCGTCATGGTTTAATTCACGGATGATTGCGATATCCTTTTGTAATGTTTCTTCATCAACGAGTTGTGTTCTGGATAAGATGACACAAGCAGCTGTGGAAATTTGATCATCGAAGAATTCCTTGAAGTTTTTGTGGTATATTTCACAACGCTTTGCGTCTACAACAGTACTGTAACTATTTAGTTCTAAACCTTCTACATCTTTTACGACTGCTAAGATATCGGATAATTTACCAACACCGGAAGGTTCAATAATGATGTGGTCAGGGTTATACTTCTTGACTACTTCTTGTAAAGCATTGCGGAAGTCACCTTGTAATGTGCAGCAGATACATCCACTGTTGATTTCATTGACAACGATACCGGCATCTTTTAAGAAACCACCATCAATTCCAATTTCGCCAAATTCGTTTTCAACAAGAACTACTTTTTTACCTGCATATACTTCTTTGATTAACTTTTGTATCAATGTTGTTTTTCCGGCTCCTAGAAAGCCGGAGATAATATCAATCTTTGTCATTTCGTTACCTTCTTTCATTATTATTATATCCTTTGCGTCAAATTCACCAAATAGAATGCCTAATGTGCATCGCCGTTGAAAATAGAATTTTTTACAATGACATAATCAACATAGCGAATTGCGTTTAAATCTTTTCCGCCTGCATAAGAGATGGATGATTGAAGGTCTTGTTGCATTTCGATTAGTGTATCCATGATAGAACCTTTACATGGCACAAGCATCTTTTTGCCTTCCACATTTTTACGGGTGCCTTTTTGATATTCAGAGGCACTACCGAAGTATTCCTTCATTTCAATGCCATCTTGCATGACGGTATTACCTGGTGATTCGGTATGTCCAGCAAATAGGGAACCAATCATAACCATACTTGCGCCAAAGCGAATCGACTTTGCAATATCGCCATTTGAACGGATACCGCCATCCGCAATAATTGGCTTACGTGCAGCTTTTGCACACCAACGCAAGGCAGCTAACTGCCAACCACCTGTGCCAAATCCTGTCTTTAGTTTTGTGATACATACTTTTCCAGGACCAATACCAACTTTCGTTGCGTCTGCGCCTGCATTTTCAAGTTCACGAACACCTTCAGGGGTTCCTACATTACCTGCAATGACAAATGTATCTGGTAGGTGTTTTTTAATATGTTTGATCATATTAATGACGGCGTTGGAGTGACCGTGAGCAATATCAATTGTAATGTAGTCCGGAACTAAGTGATGACTTGCAAGATCTGTAATGAAATGATATTCATTTTCTTTTACACCAACACTAATGGAAGAAATCAATCCTTTATCGTTCATCATCTGTACAAACTGAAGACGTGTTTCAGGAGTGAAACGATGCATGATATAGAAATATCCATTCTCTGCAAGTTTAATTGCTAGAGATTCATCAATGACTGTCTGCATGTTTGCTGGGACGACTGGTAATTTAAAGCAATGTTTGCCAAATCGTGTTGTTGTATCACATTCTGAACGACTGTTTACAATACACTTATTTGGTATTAGTTGAATGTCTTCATAATCAAAAACTGTAAAATTTTCCATAAAAAAACCCACTTTCTTTAAAATGGGGGAAATTTGGTATCCTCATATACAATATCACGATTCTGGGGGTATATCTTGAAGAATATGAAGAAAGCCCAAGACTATTTTTAATTTAAATTAGAAGTAATGTAAAAATTTTCATAAAATAACAAGAAAAGATTTATAAAATAAATGAAAGAAAAGAAGATAGTGGTAACTGGTCTGGCTACAGCAATGAGCTTGGTGATGCTTGCAGGTTGTGGTCATTTGTTTTTTTAGAATAACAACTTATAATTCATATGAGGAAATATGATATTTCAAAAGATTAATTATCAAGAAATTCGATATGAACGTGAGCAGTTGAAGATGTTAAGGGATCAACTCTTTTCTTTGCGTGATCAAGAAAAGAAAAATATCCAAGTGATTCATGATCGTTGCCAAGATATTATCACGGATAAAGTTGTGGAAGAAATTCGACAGATTCCAATCAAGGATCTTTCAAAATCCTTCACAAGACTTCCTCTACAAGCACTTGAAGCTAGTCACATCTTAACGATGTATGACTTATTGAAATATAATCGTAGACAACTAGAAGCGTTAGATGGTATTGGGGATGAAACAGCAGATAAACTCATGTTGGCACTACACCGTAGTACTGCAGCTGTTAAAAGTCAGATTCACTACCGTATAGACTTAGAACATCTAACAAATAGGGATAAAGAGATTCTTCAGGAAATTTACTTCTATCTGCATACAAAAGAAAACTATACAAAGTTAAATGCAATCTATCAAGAAACAGAGCGCGGTATCCAAGAAGCCTACGATAACAGTGGCTTGATTGGAAATTTCTTTAGTTGGATTTTTAGTGGAAGAAAAAAGAAACAGAGATTTTTAAAAGCTGTAGAAAATGTAACGGATCTGAATCAATCTGCTTATGCAGAAATAATCAAACAATTTTACGAAAATTGTATTGCGTTAAAGCATGTTAGTTTTGAAACGGTACTACAAGACTATAAGGATAATGCGATTCAATACTATACCGTAATTGAAAAGTTGTCTGAAATAGAAGTAAAAGACGATGTAGATGAAGATATTGATACTTCGCTATTGCAACAGATACAGGCAATACCATTAGTATTGGAATCTTTCCATACACAGTTACGTCATTACCAAGAATTTGGAGTGAAGTATATCTTGCATCAAAAAAGGGTGTTACTGGGAGATGAGATGGGTCTTGGAAAAACCATTCAAGCAATTGCGGTGATGAATCATCTACATCACAAAGGTCATCGTTATTTTCTTGTAATATGTCCAGCTGGGTTATTACTAAACTGGAAGCGCGAAATTGAAAAACTAACGGACATGCAAGCATATATGTTACATGGATCTGGTTTTAGTGATTATGAAATTTGGAAGAGTGATGGTGGAATTGCAATCATTAACTATGAAGGTTTAGATAAGATTATTTTTGATAAAGATTTTCCACTCGATATGGTTGTTGTGGATGAAGCGCACTTCGTTAAAAACAAAGAGGCACAACGTACACGCAATACAGTACGAATGATTGAACAAGCAGAATACGCTCTATATATGACAGGTACAGCGATTGAAAATAACGTAGATGAAATGTGTTACTTACTTGAATGTTTAAATCCATCCATCGCAAGCGAAGTAAAAGATATGAAATATCTAGCAAAAGCAGACTTATTCCGCAAGAAGATTGCACCAGTATATTTACGCCGAAAGCGTGTGGATGTACTCATGGAACTTCCGGAATTAACGATTCATGACGAGTGGTGCATGATGAATGAAGAGGAGATAGTTTCTTACCGCAAAGCAGTTGAATCTGGAAACTTTATGGCAATGCGTAGAGTATCTTGGGATTCACTCAATTCCACAAAAGCAGAGCGGATGGTTGAGTTGTGCTTGCAGGCACTCGGTGAAGGAAGAAAGGTAGTCATATTCTCTTATTTCTTGGAGACGCTATCTTTCGTGACAGATTTATTGTTAGGAAAATCTTTGCCTATCATTAGTGGAAAGTTATCGCTGGAGAAACGACAAGAAATTCTTAAGCAGTTTGATGAGCCTGTTGCACGGGTTTTGCCAATGCAGATTCATGCAGGTGGAATTGGATTAAATATTCAAACGGCAGAGATTGTAATTCTTTGTGAACCTCAGTTAAAACCATCCGATGAGATGCAGGCAATTTCTCGTGTCTATCGTATGGGGCAAATCAATCATGTATTTGTGTACCGATTATTATCTGCTAATACGATAGATGAAGCACTGGTAAAACGACTCCATGAAAAACAAAATATCTTCAATCAATTTGCGGATGAATCTGAGATATCCGATCAATTAGAACAGTTGAAAGAAGATGATGTACAAACTCTAATTCAAAGTGAAAGAAAAAAGTTGAATCATTAGAGTAGACAAATAAAACTGATAGTACTATGATAGTTCCCGTAATAAGAACGGTGAACAGGAGGAAACGGGCATGAACAAACAAGTGATGAATCAAATGTGTTGCTGTTGTAATTTAAATGATGTCCGGATGAATGCTGTTTCTGCGTCGGGGCTGCTTTAATTTACCTTTATTGCAGTGATTCGTAAGCACAATAGTAAATAAATCCGGGCATATGAATGCATGCTCGGATTTTTGTTTTTTTACCGTTTCATATATTACATGAGAGAAAAGAGGAAAATACTATGTCAAATATCAAAAAATCAACAACTGAATTAATTGGTCACACACCACTATTAGAATTTACACACTTTGAAAAGGACCTTGGCTTAAAGGCACGAGTTGTAGCAAAAGTTGAATACTTTAACCTAACAGGTTCTGTTAAAGACAGAATTGCATATCAGATGATTGTAGATGCTGAAGAAGCAGGTTTATTAAAGCCAGGTTCTACAATTATTGAACCTACATCAGGAAATACAGGTATTGGTTTAGCTGCAGTTGGTACAGCGAAGGGTTATCGTGTTATTCTAGTAATGCCAGATACAATGACTGTTGAACGTCGTAAGATGGTTAAGGGTTATGGTGCAGAGGTTGTATTAACAGAAGGTGCTAAGGGTATGAAGGGCGCAATTGCTAAGGCAGAAGAACTTGCTGCAGGCATTGAGAACTCATTTATTCCACAGCAGTTTGAAAATATGTCTAATCGTAAAGCACATTACTTAACAACAGGACCAGAAATCTGGGAAGATACAGATGGTGAGGTTGATATCTTTATTTCCGCTATCGGAACAGGAGGAACAATCTCTGGTACAGGTAAGTATCTCAAGGAAAAGAATCCAAATGTGAAGGTAATTGGTGTTGAACCAGCAACTAGTGCAGTACTTTCAGGTGGTGCGCCAGGTCCACATAAGATTCAAGGTATCGGTACAGGCTTCATCCCTACAACATTAGATACAGAAATCTATGATGAAATAATCAAAGTTACAGATGAAGAAGCCTTTACAACAGGTGCTGAGATTGGCAGAAAGGAAGGAATATTAGTTGGTATTTCTTCAGGTTCAGCAGTATACGCTGCACTTGAAGTAGCGAAGAGAGAAGAGAATGCAGGTAAGTTAATTGTTGTATTATTACCTGACTCTGGAGATCGCTATTTATCAACTGCATTATTCGCAGAATAAAATGGAAAATTACGAAACACTACTCAATGAACTAAATGAAATTGTAGATAAAGATCTTGCATTAAAAATGCGTATACCAGATCGTACAAATATCATTACGATATTAAAGCAGGTACAAGCAGTGATTTTGCCAGATTATTATCATGCAGGTATGTTAAACCAACAACAAGCTATAAACTATTTATCAGAAGGTTTACAGAAGGAAATTCAAGCAGCTCTGCAGTTTAAGGGTGCAGATTGTTCAATCTGTGGAAACTTAAGAGATATGTTTTTAGCAGAGTTACCAGCAATTAAGCGTTCTGTCTTAACAGATATCCAGGCAATCTATGATGGTGATCCAGCAGCTAGAACAAAGTCAGAGGTAGTTATTGCATATCCTGGCTTCTATGCAATCTTTATCTATCGTATTGCACATGTCTTATATAAGTTAGGTGTTCCATATATTCCTCGTCTTATGGCAGAATATGCACATGAAAAGACTGGTATTGATATTAATCCTGGTGCGACAATTGGTGATTACTTCTGTATTGACCATGGTACTGGTGTAGTTATTGGTGAAACAGCAGAGCTTGGTCACCATGTGAAGCTATATCAAGGTGTTACGCTTGGTGCAAAGAGTTTCAAAGTGAATGAGAATGGTGAACTTGTGAAGGGTGGAAAGCGTCATCCAAACATTGGTAATAATGTTGTTATCTATGCTAATGCAACAGTTCTTGGTGGTGATACCGTAATTGGTGATGGTTGTGTCATTGGGGCGAGCGTATGGATTACAAAATCTGTAGAAGCTGGCACAACTGTATATTTTAATCCAAATAAATAAGCATAAGGGGTACTCCAAAAGGAGTACCTTTTTGTATAATAGGCATATGAATACACAACTTGCAGAAAAAATACGGAATGCAGAAAATTTAACATTTTCCGATAAAATAAAACTTATAAAAGACTTAAGTATCCCTGGTATCCTAGCAGTCATCACAGAAACTGTAATGGGATTTATTGATACAGCTATGGTTGGTGCACTGGGTGCATTAGCCTCTGCGTCAATTGGTCTTGTTATGTCGAGTACTTGGCTATTTGGAGAACTCATTAATAGCGTAGCGATTGGATTCTCTGTACAGGTTGCTCATGCGGTAGGTGCAGGAAAGCTTGAACGTAGTAGAAGGATATTTAAAGGCTCCCTTTTGACCTCACTGTTCATTTCATTTCTAATTGCAGGAGTCTGTTATGTGTGGGCACATGTTGCTCCATCATGGCTACAGGCCCAACCAGAGATATGGAAAGATGCGACGAATTATCTTGGATTATATGCAATTTTCCTTCCAATTCGTCAGTTAAATTACCTTGTAAATAGTATGCTGCAATGTGCGGGGGATATGAAGACACCAAGTAAGATGGCTGTCTTAATGTGTATTTTAGATATCATCTTCAATTTCATTTTGATTTTTCCATCTCGAATGATTTCCATCTTTAGTTTAGAGATATGGGTGTATGGAGCTAATTTAGGTGTATTAGGTGCACAACTTGGCACATCACTGGCAGTTTGTATTTGCACAGTCATTTCTTTCAAGGTAGCCTTAACAAAATCGAATGAATTACACATTAAGGAAATTGCTGGAAATTGGTTTGCAAGTCAAGAGGTACTATTTTCTGCGTGGAAAATAGGAATGCCAAATGCGTTAGCACAAAGTGTTTTATGTATGGGACAAATTGCGTCCACAAAGATTATTGCTCCACTTGGGACAGTTGCGATTGCGGCACATTCCTTCGGTAATACAGTAGAGTCAATTTGTTATATGCCTGGATTTGGTATCGCAGCAGCAGCCACAACATTAATTGGACAAGCGATTGGTGCTGGCAAGAAAAATCTTGCGAAAGACTTTGCTAATATCATTACACTATTGGGTATGACGATTATGGGTATCCTTGCGATTATATTGTTTTTTACATCTCCGATGATATTTGCGATATTAACACCAGATCAAGATGTACAACAACTTGGTGTAAATGTTATTCGAGTTGTCATGCTTGCAGAACCACTCTTTGCCGCATCCATTGTTATTACAGGTGTATTACGAGGTGCTGGTGATACGATTATTCCATTTGTACTTAATCTATTGAGTTTATGGGGTATTCGTATTACGCTAGCCTTCTTCTTAGCGCCAATCATGGGACTTATGGGTGCTTGGCTTGCAATGGCAATTGATATTGCGATAAGAGGTGTATTATATTTAATTCGGTTATATAAGACAAATTGGTTAAGTGGAGTTGGGGGTTAGAAGATATGCAGACAATTATCGTTGTATCCGTGGTAGCTATTTTGTTGGTTGCACTGATTATATTCTTAGGATGGCCACATAAGATAGATGCGACAAGAAAAAAGATTTATTCACCACTCATTTCAAAACGTGTACGTATCTGTGTTATTTCTGATTTGCATTCTCAAAGTTTTGGTAAAGATAATGTACGTATTATCCGTATGGTAAATAAACACAAACCCGACTTAATTGTTTTCCCTGGTGATATCTTTACGCCGAGGGGAGATAACGAAAGTATGCTTGCGCTCATGCATGCATTAAATGCATATCCGCGAGTATATATTAGTGGAAATCACGATGAGATGTTAAAAGAGAAGCTAAATGATTATGTGATTGCGATGCGTTCAGATGGAGTGCAAGTTCT
>JABZMB010000039.1 GCA_015256455.1 Solobacterium sp.
TCAACCAAACAAATTATCAAAAGACTGTATTAATCCGTAAGGGTAATGAATTACCTTCTTGGGCTGAAACAGATATTTAAAAAACCGATTCCAGTGAATCGGTTTTATTCTTGGTATGGTTCGCCATTGAAGTTGATACGGAAGTCTTCTGGACTACGTGTATCAATTAATTGTTTCGCGAAATTAATTGCTTTACCATATAATTCTGGAAATGACGCATGAATCTCTCTACTTAAGTCATAGCGAAGTGGATAAGATTTATGTTCAAGGTTTAATACCTTAAAATCATTTTTGTTGTACAATACCATGCCGGATAAAACGGGTGGTATTTTAATTTGTTTTTCTAATGCACATAATAAATCATACTTTAACTTCGTTGGATATAAGAACTTTGTATAACGAACAATCTCTGTCGCAGATTCCGCACATAAACTAGGTTTAATTTTTAGATTAAATACGTTTTGGAACATTCCTGCATACATTAATCCAAGTTTGGATTTAGATACCTTATCAATCTTCATAAAGTTGAAGACATCATAAGTTTGTTCGCTTCTTCCACGTTGGTGTAACATCCATACATCAATATTAGCTTCACTAATAACGTGAGCAGCGCCTTCGTGTAACCCTGTTTGGATATGAGTATCTCTTGCGACTGCATTAATGAGTGGGTGTGCAGTTGAATCAAGTGCGTAATGACATAAGAAACCATAGAAGTAACTTCTAAGATCAGAGTCATTTTCACTATACTTATCAAAGTAATCAATAAACTCATTACACTTTTCATCGTGCATTAAATCACCATATTTTTTAAGTGATCCTGGTAATAGGGAAGCTCTTGAGAAGAATAACATATCTGGACCTTGAGAGCCTAGATAGAACATTCCCTTGTTTGTAATCATGCTTGCATGTGCTTCATCCATTGTACGAAGTACATCTTTCGCAAATTCAACATGTGTTGTAGCAGCTGGCATAGTTTTTCTATTTGAGGATTTTATCCTCAATCTCCTTCATTTTCTTTGCTAGACCATAAATCTTATGGCTTGGTAGGGAACATAAACCAACGCGAATACCGTGGTTTACTTTCACTGTATAAATATGATTCTCTAAGAATGCTTCATGAACTTTTTTGCATAAATCATTATCATAGATTTTTAATGTTACGAAGAAACCTTCGCGATATGGATAATGTGGCAGGTTGACTTCATGTGCTTCTGTTAAGAAGATAGAAGAACGCTCTTTCATTAGATCGATATAAAATTGTTTTTCTTTGAGAAATTCATCTCTATTTTCATTAACAACCCAACTGAAGTTTTCCATTGCGGCATTTGGAATATTAGACCAAGTAGCACGTGCTTTCTTTTCTAATACTGTTTTCATCTCAGTAACGGATTCTTCCAGTTGTGCGAGAATCACTGCGGCCCCACAACGTAAGCCATAGGAAGTCATAGTCTTTGAACAAGAGAAGCCAACAATAACCATGGCATTTTCACTGAGTCCATTCCAGATTTCCATGTACTTACGAGATATATCCGCATTGTAAGCATAATCGATATAAGCAATATCATCCAGTAAAATGATAGGGTGTGTCTTAGCGACTTCATTTACAAAGTCGATAACTTCTTTCCATTCCTCGTGGCTCATTGTATATCCAGTAGGATTTTCGCAAGGATCATTGATGAGTAATAGAATGCGTTCTTGCGACTTCATAACTTCCTGTACTGTTTCTTTAATGGAAGCGATGTTGAAGTGATTTTCTTCGTTGAAGAGTTCATACTCTGCAGTCTTTAGGTTATTTTCCGAAGCCATCAAACGATAACTACCCCAAGCAATATTTGGAATAATGACAGTTTCTCCTTCTTCTAATACAGAAGTAAAGGTAGAACTGACAGCACCTGATCCTCCTGGTGTTGCGACAACGTTATGTGCAAGCTTTAGGTTGTTGCCTTGGGTTACCCATTCATATACATCTTTACGAAAGTTAGGGTTACCGTCAAAACTTGCGGCGTAGGAAGCTTTTACGCGGTGGTCGATTGTATCGTAGTGATCGAATACAGATTTAAGTGCGACTAGATTTCCGTCGTTATCACAAAGTGTACCAATCGTTGCGTCAATTACATTTTCTTCACCGTTGATACGCTTATCTTCCTTTGCTTTCGCAACGACAGTAAATACTGCATCTGCGATTGGAGTTAGATTTGCGCTCTTTTTTGTAAATGTCATAATTCATTCTCCTCAAATAAATATGTTCCAATCCGTAACATGGTACTACCGTGCTCAATTGCGATTGGATAGTCATGGCTCATACCCATAGAAAGAGTATGGAAATATTGTTCACCAAATGTTTCTTGAAGATGCTTGAAGATATCTTGTGCTTTGGTAAAGACTTCATGAATTCGTGCTTCATCATTTGTATGTGGACCCATGGTCATTAAACCTTGAATCTTAATATGTGGACATTTTTGTAAGAGGAAGTTTGTAAATATCTCTACATCAGCTGGATCTAATCCACTCTTATTGGTATCTTCATCCGCTAAATGTAGTTCAATGAGCACATCAACTGTACGATTTAGTTTCGTCGCTTCTTTTTCGATGACTTTCGCAAGAGCAATATTATCGAGTGATTGAATGCAGGATACAACAGGTAAGATGTCTTTTACTTTATTACGCTGTAAATGTCCTATGTAATGCCAAGCGATATCTTTTGGTAGGGCCGCTGCCTTTGAAACAAGTTCAGCAGTTCTATTTTCCGCAAAGATTCTTTCACCTGCGTCGTAATAGGATTGTATTTCTTCGATACTGTGATGCTTGGAAACAACACATAAATCTATATTTAAGGCTGCTTGCTTAATCTTCCAGTAATGTTTTTCTATCATATTGCAATTATACACCAATGGTTTTATGCATACAAAAAGAAAACCTGCTGATGTTACAACAGGCGAGAATTAAAACCAAGGAATTGGGAATGCATTAGATGAATCAATGAGCTTATAACGCTTGAGTACAGGTGCTAATGCATTGAATACAATGACTAGTAAAATGACTTCAATAGGGAATAAGAGAGAATTCTTAATTAAGCTCTTTGTAAAGTAGAAAATATAGCCTTTGCCATACAACATAGAACTCCAAAGCGATCCAACGACTACATTTACAAATAATGAGTTGATAAGTTTTGCAATGACAATCTTAACTACAGTAATCTTCTGCTTGTATAAGAAACATGACCATATGAAGCAGGCAAGTACTGGTGTTAGTGTATATCCAGCAAAGTAGACACCACCTCCACCTAAGAAGAAACCTAGGTTGTCAGTGATAATTGCGGATAGTGCTCCAGCAACTGGCCCAAGAATCGATGATTCGATTGCGAGTAGTATAAACCCAAACCCTACTTTTAAGTTCTCAGATACGGGGAAGTAGAGCTTAGATGCGACGATCTTGAGTGCAATAAATACACCCATTAATGCAATATACTTTACTGATTTTAGTTTTGACGCGGATGAATTCCAAAATTCTTTATTAAACATATAAAAACCTTCCTTTCACATCCATTTGTGAAGAAAGGTTTTCGTTCACATAATGGGAGTTGTAATGACCGCAAGCTATGCTTTTCGTCTGTAGGGACCCGTTCCATACAGCACTTAACGCCAATTACGTTTATAACATAGCATAAGTATGTGCAATGTCAAATAGTGTGCTTGTAATTCATGTTATAATAGGGCGGTATGAAGAAAATATCAGTTACATGTGAAAGAAAAGAAGATATCGCACTGCTCAAAGAAGCAGGTGCAGATGAAGTAATCGTCGCACTCGAAGGAGGAGTATTTAGCTCGCTCCACACTTTTTCGATTGCGCAGATTGAAGAACTATTAACGCAAGCACGTTTGGTGCAGATACAGTTATTTGTGCTGATGAATCGTTTGTTTCCACAAAGTGAAATTAAATCAGCACAACAACAAATCCAACAGTTACTTGAGATAGGGGTTGATGGTGTTATTATTGCAGATCCTGGTCTATATCAAGTAGCCAAAGAAATATCGTTAGAAGATAAACTCATCTATAGCCCAGAGACCTTAGTAACCTCTGCAGAGGACGCAAAGTTTTGGCTATCGACAGGAATGTATTCGGTGAATATTTCACCGCTTTTAACAGAAGAGGAAATCTTGAAGATTGCCTCAAGTGTACGTCATTGTGGTATTCAGGTATTTGGATACTTACTAATGAGTATTTCCAAGCGTCCATTACTAACGGCATATCAAGAAGTCGCAAATATTGAAGAACCTTTACATCATAACCATCATCTATACCTTCGCGAACAAAAGCGTGATGGTATGATGCCAGCATATGAAAATGAAGCAGGTATGATGATTTATACAGATTTCGTACAGGAATCATTTGCGTGGTTAGAGCCTTTTTCAAACGCAGGCATTCAGCGTTTTGAAATGTATGGAAACTATATTCCGCAAGCAGCACTATTAGATGCAGTACGTATGTATCGTCGTGTGATTGATGGAGAAGATGGCGAGAGTGTTAGAAAGGAATTTGTATCCAAATATCCAGAATTACCAGTTTCAGATGGATATTATGGACAGAAGACGATCAGATAAAGTTATGATGAAGAAACCTGAATTATTAGCCCCAGCAGGGGATCTGAATCGTTGTAAGACAGCGATTCGTTATGGTGCTGATGCAGTCTATATTGGAGGACAATCCTATTCCTTACGCTCAAGAGCTTCTAATTTTACGATGGAAGATATCAAGGAGGCATGTGAATTTGCACGCCAACATAACGCGCATATCCATGTCACAACCAATGTGATTCCTCATGAAGAAGATTATGAGGGTTTACGCGAGTATTTAATGAAGTTAGAAGAGTATGGTGTTACAGCAATTATTGCAGCCTCACCATCGATTATGAAACTAGCACGTGAATGCGCACCAAAATTAGAAATTCACTGTTCCACACAGATGAGTATTACCAATGTAGAAACAGCCAAATTCCTCCACGAACAGTTAGGACTAGACCGTGCAGTACTTGCGCGTGAGTGTTCAATTGAAGATATTTATGCCATCACAAAGGAATGTCCAGTAGATACAGAAGCCTTTATCCATGGTGGTATGTGTGTAAACTACTCTGGTAGATGTACACTATCCAACCGTATGACATTGCGAGATGCTAACCGTGGAGGTTGTGCACAAAGTTGTCGTTGGCAATATCATGTTTATCAAGACGATAAAGAAATAAATACAGATATTTTATATTCCATGGGTTCTAAAGACTTACTAGCAGCGGACTACATGTATGAATTGATGGATGCAGGTGTTAGTTCCTTAAAGATTGAAGGACGTATGAAGACAGAGTATTATGTCGCATCTGTTGTTAGTGCATATCGTCATCTGATCGATGAGATTGCAGAGAATGATGGACCACTTTCACCAGAAAGATTGGCATATCACAAAAAGGAAATCTCACGTGCTGAAAATCGCCAGACAACAACAGCATTCTATCCTGGTGAAGCAGGATTAAATACACTAATCTATCATGCATACTCTGATGCAGATGTAAATCATGACTTCCTAGCCAAGGTTGCTGGATACGATCAAGACGTAAATGTAGCCTACTTAGAGACACGTAATGCATTTGATGTTGGTGAAATGTTAGAAGTAATTTCGCCTGGCAAAGACAAGCGTACTTTCAAAGTCGAGTGGATCAAAGACCCAAAGGGAGAATACCTTGCAAGTTCTAGACGTCCAATGGTAGTGGTGCAGGTTCCAATTCCATTTGAGATTGGTGAAAACGATCTAGTGCGGAGGGCACGCTAATGTTACTTGAAGGAAATGTCAGTGTAAAAGCTGCCATTCTTGGAAATCACCGCAAGGTAGAAAAACTCTACTACGATAAGCATAAAAATGATAAAGACTTAAACTTTATCTTACAGCGTGCAAAGGAAAAAGGAATTCCATGCATGCCATTGGAGCGTGAAGAAATTAATGCAATGGCAACTGGAAGAACACACGGTGGATTGGTTGCACAAGCAGGTCCTAGAGTCTATCAAGAACTATCCGAATGCATGCATGGCAAAACACCATTTCTTGTATTACTGGAAGGGGTAGAAGATCCATTTAATTTAGGATATATTATCCGTACTTTATATAGTGCAGGTTGTGATGGATTAATTCTTCCTAGACATGATTGGGCAAGTGCGGAAAGTACAATTGTCAAATCCAGTGCAGGTGCGTTTGAATACATGAATATTGTGATGTCTGACGACTTACCACAGTTAGTAAAAGATATTAAGAAACAAGGTATCATGACTTATGCTGCGATGCGTAAAGATGCTATTACATATCTAGAAGCTGACTATCATATTCCATGCTTACTAGCTATCGGTGGTGAGATGAGAGGATTATCATCTGCAGTACGAAATGAAATTGAACAGAATATCTACATTCCATACGCAAATGATTTCCGCAATGCATTAAACGCAGCCAGTGCTGCAGCAGTATTATCCTTTGAAGTCTATCGACAAAGACTATAATCACCCGAAGAGATTCGGGTTTTTATTTGAACTATGATAAAATAGAACACAATAAGGAATTAGGGGACATGCATACAATTCAAGAAAAAATTATCCAATATTGGACCAATCGTGCTGGGAGTTATTCCATTGAAAATAATGAAGAGCTGGCAGGGACATCTACGGTTGCCTGGCTAAAGGAACTCACAAGACACTTTCCAAAGAAGAACGACCTCAAGATATTAGATATCGGTACTGGCCCAGGCTTTATGGCAATTCTTCTCAGTCGAGCAGGTTATCAGGTGACTGGTATTGACTGTACTGAAGAGATGTTAAAACAAGCTCATGAAAACGCAAGAAAATATCATTTATCCATTCGTTTTCTCAAACAACCAGCAGAACATTTGGAGTTTGAAGATAATTCCGTTGATGTGATTATCAACCGTAATCTTACATGGAATCTTGAAAATCCTACAGTAGCCTATCAAGAATGGTATCGTGTACTAAAACCATCAGGTAAACTCATTGTCTTCGATGCGAATTGGTATCACTACTTATTCTCTGTAGAGTTACGCAATGCGTATGAAGAAGACCGACAAAATGTAAAGCGAGCGCATCTGTACGATCATAATATTGGCGAAAACTTTGACCAGATGGAGCATATCGCAGAACAATTACCGATGACGCTTATAGATAGACCTTCTTGGGATAAAGTAGAACTTGAGAAGATTGGCTTTCAAAATATTCAAATTGATACGGAAGTATACCAAAGAGTTTGGACAGAAGAGGAGAAGATTAATTACGCTTCTACACCTCTGTTTGAAATTATCGCTACGAAATAGATGTGGTATGATTATGACTATGGAAAAGATAAGTTCATTACAGAATGCAAAAATAAAAAACTGGACTCTACTACATAAGAAAAAATATCGTGATGAAACAGGTTTATTTCTTGTGGAAGGAGAACATCTTATTGGTGAAGCGCTAGCAGCCAATGCCGTAGAAACCATTGTGACAGATACAACTTCACCATTTGACTTTGAACATGTGGTAGAAGTAACACCAGCTATTATGGCAAAGTTATCTGAAAATGTTTCAAACGTGCATTACATTGCGGTTTGCCGTCAGTGTAAACTAGATATTACAAAGAAAAATCGTCTATTATTACTGGATGGTATCCAAGATCCTGGTAATCTTGGTACACTTATCCGTACCGCAATTTCATTTGGCTTTGACGGCGTGTATTGTTCGACAGAGACTTGTGACCTTTATAACGATAAAGTGATTCGTTCTACCCAAGGCGCATTATTTCATATTCCTGTTGTACGCAAAGACTTCTCTTCTTTAATTCCTACATTACAAAGTCAGGGTGTAAAAGTTATTGCGACTTCCTTACAGGAATCTACGACAATGCGTGAGATACCTGTAACAGAATGTATGGCATTTGTAATGGGAAATGAAGGACAGGGTGTTCATCGAGATATCATTGCACAGGCTGACTATCGTGTACGTATTGAAATGGAAGGCTTTGAGTCTTTAAATGTAGCAGTAGCAGGTGGAATTATTATGTATCACTATCGGAGTGGTAAATGAGCCATAAGGATTCTAACTATTTATTAAAAGATTTACAACCATCCCAGTTTTA
Source organism: Solobacterium sp. (assembly GCA_015256455.1). Taxonomy (GTDB): domain Bacteria; phylum Bacillota_I; class Bacilli_A; order Erysipelotrichales; family Erysipelotrichaceae; genus Bulleidia. The sequence goes on from JABZMB010000039.1 coordinate 8,158, forward strand.
TATTTCGCAAGCAAAACTATCGAACATTCAAGCATGGTTTCGTAAAGATGATTTATCAAACTTTGAACCTTTACCTGTGAAGGTATTAGATGGTATTCCAATTTTGACGGATGGACATACAAGGGCAGTTGTGGCAATACTTGCAGGCTTGGAATCGGTACCATTAGTTTATGAAGAAGATGAACTGGATTGGAATCTATATCGTTATTGTGTAGAACAATGTAATCAAAAGGGAATTCATTCTCCATATGATTTGGTTGATAGAGTGATTTCTGCTTATGAATATGAAGAAAAGTGGATTGGCTGGTGTGAACAAATACCCAGTAAGATACAACAGAATCAAAAGTAAAAGGCACATCACACTCGATGTGCCTTTTATGATTAGTGTTGTTCGTAATGAATTTCTGTTCCTTCGTAAGCTGCACGCATTAACTCGATCATATCCTTGATCATTGGAACACGTGGGTTTGCTGGGGAACACTGGTCTTCGTATGAGAGGTAAGCTAACTTCTCTAAGCTTTCTTCCCATTCCTTCTTGTCAACGTTCTGTGACTTGAAGTTCATTGCCATACCAACTTCAATACCTAAATCGTGAACTGCCTTGGCAAACTTTTCAACACCTTCTTGTACTGTGTTGAACTTGAGACCAATAGCGTGTGCTAATTGGCAGTAACGTTCATCAGCGTTGTAGTATTGGTACTTAGGCCATAGACCTGGTTTTTCTGGTTTTGTGCCGTTATAACGGATTACGTATGGTAATAATGTACCGCAAGTACGTCCATGTACTGTGTGGAATTCAGCACCAATCTTATGAGCCATAGAGTGGCACATACCTAAGTAAGCGTTGGCGAATGCCATACCAGCCATTGTGGAAGCGTTATGCATCTTCTCACGAGCTTCTTCATCCTTAGCACCATAGTGTACAGCTCTTGGTAAGTATTCAAATACCATCTGTACTGCCTTTAATGCAAGAGCGTCTGTGTAGTCAGTAGCCATAACGGATACGTATGCTTCACATGCGTGTGTTAATACGTCCATACCGGAGTCAGCTGTAACCTGTGCAGGTAAGCTCATTACGAGTGCTGGGTCAACGATAGCGACTGTAGGTGTTAATGAGTAGTCAGCTAATGGATACTTGAGTTTGTTAACCTTATCTGTAATAACTGCGAATGGTGATACTTCAGAACCTGTACCTGATGTAGTAGGGATACATACTAAGTGTGACTTCTTACCTAATTCAGGATATTGGAATGCACGCTTACGAATATCCATAAACTTCTGCTTCAAGTCAGCGAAGTCAACTTCTGGGTGTTCGTAGAATAACCACATACCTTTAGCAGCGTCCATGGAGGAACCACCACCTAAAGCAATAATTGTATCTGGTTTGAAGGCTTGCATTAATTCCCAACCCTTCTTAACTGTCTGTAAGGATGGATCTGGTTCAACGTCGCAGAACAATTGAACTTGAACCTTATTCTTACGGGCTGCTAACTGTTCAGTAATTCTTGATACATAACCTAAATCAACCATTGTGCGGTCTGTAACGATGAATGCACGATTGATTTCACGCATGTCGCGTAAGTATGTGATGGAATTTTGTTCAATATAAATCTTGCTTGGAATCTTGAACCACTGCATTGTATTTCTCCTTTTACCTATCTTCTTGATGTTAATCAGATTAATTGCACTAACGTTACCGGATACTGAGTTGTGACCATAAGATCCACAACCAAGTGTTAATGATGGAATAAAGGAGTTATAGATATTACCGATACCACCGAATGTAGTAGGGGAGTTCCAAATTAAACGACAAGCCTTGATACGTTCACCAAACTTCTTCGCTAATTCTGCGGAACGTGTATGAATCGCAGCTGTATGTCCAACACCGTTTAACATAACAGTAGCTTCTGCTTTATCAAATCCATCTTCAACGGAACTTGCTTTTTCCATTGCAAGTACTGGTGATAGTTTTTCACGTGATAGTGGTTCTTGAACACCTGGTTTTTCTAATTCAGCGATTAAGATAGATGTTTGAGGATCTACTTTGAAACCTGCTTGTTCAGCAATCCAAGCAGCTGGCTTACCAGCAACTGCACCGTTTAACTTCGCATTTTCTACGCCCTTGGAGTGAGCTGTATATCCAAACATGTATGTTTCAAGTAATTTCTTTTCTTTAGGTGAGCAGAAGTGTACATTATAGTGTTTGAATTCTGCCTTAACATCTTCATAGATATTCTCATCAACGATAACTGTCTGTTCACTAGCACAGATCATACCGTTATCGAATGCCTTTGACATTGCGATGTCATTAACTGCTTGTTTGATATCTGCAGTTGTTTCGATATATGCAGGAGCGTTACCAGCACCTACACCTAATGCAGGCTTACCACAGCTGTAAGCTGCCTTAACCATTGCGTTACCACCAGTTGCAAGAATTGTAGATACACCTGGATGATTCATGAGTGCGCTTGTTGCATCCATGGATGGATGTTCAATCCACTGAATGCAGTTTTCAGGAGCACCAGCCTTTAAAGCTGCTTCATATACGATACGAGCTGCTTCAGATGAGCACTTCTGCGCATTTGGATGGAATGCAAAGATAATAGGGTTTCTTGTCTTTAATGCAAGTAAACTCTTGAAGATTGCTGTTGAAGTAGGGTTTGTTACTGGTGTTAAACCTGCAACAACACCAACTGGTTCAGCTACTTCTGTGATGCCTGTAACAGGGTCTTCACTAATGATACCAACTGTCTTTAAATCACGTAGGTAGTTCACCATGTATTCGCAAGCAAATAAGTTCTTTGTTGCTTTATCTTCAAATACACCACGTCCTGTTTCATCGACTGCCATCTTAGCTAATGTACCGTGTTGGTCAAGTGCTGCTACTGTACACTTCGCTACGATAAAGTCGATTTTTTCTTGGTCAAATGATGCGTAGTCATCAAGTGCCTTTAATGCAAGGGCAACTTTATCGTCTACTTCTTTGACACGAACTTCCACAGGGGCTGTATTTACTTTTGTTTCTTTAGTTTCTTTCTTTTTAACTGCCATGTCCTTTTCCTCCATGTGAATTATTTCACGTAAGCAAGAATATCACGTTTATATAATCAAGACAATACTAAATGATAAAAAAATCACAAGTAATCGCTTACATTTTAAAAATTAATACTTTTGAAAGAAAAAAGGGCATTTTTTTGCCCTTAGAAATCTTGTATGCATGTTAATAATATTGACATGAAAATCGTCTTTCATCTGGAATGATAGGGACAGCTTTACAGGAATAATCATCTACTTTGATGAAACGACCATCGCCCTTGATGATAGTCGCAAGGAATTGATCGATGGTATCACTTTCTCCTTGTACATAGATTTCTACCAAACCATTATCTAGATTTTTTACACTTCCAGTTAATCCATAGGACTGTGCGTGCATTTGTACGAAGTAGCGAAATCCAACACCTTGGACTCTTCCTTCCACAAAAATATGATAGCGCACCATAACAGCCTCCTTACAGTGATTATACAAAATAGATTTTCTACTATACAAGTCATATAATGAATGCAGGTGATAAACATGATACATATACTATTAAATCAATTTACATTCGACCAAGCTTGGGGCTTTGGTGAATTATCACAACTTATCGAAAAGGATATGAAAGTATTAATGATGCCATTATCGTATAACGATGGTTGGTCTAATGAATTTGCGACTTGGGATGACTTCTTTGCGAAAGGGAAACCAGCGTATGAAATGATGGTACGTCCTTTCTATAACTATGGTATCCGTGAAAAACAAATCAGTTGGTTTAATTATTACAAGGATAACTACGCAAGCGCAAAAGCGAAAATTGAAGCTGCAGATATTATTGTGATCACTGGTGATTGCGGTGAATGGATCATGCAGAGAATCGAAGACTTAGGCTTACGTGATTTGTTGTGTAACTTTGAAGGTATCCTAATTGGACATCATGCAGGAGCACTTATACAACTTGAAACATTTCACGAGTCAAATCTAGATAATACATTTGAACTTCAAGAAGGACTTGGTCTACTTTCAGAATTTGATATAGATATTAATTACGTCGAAGACGAAGAACATTTGTCTACAATCATCCGTGAAATTGAAGATGTAGGAAATCCTGTTGTAGCAATTCCAAAGAACAGTGGTCTTTTAATCGTGGATGGTGAATTTACATTACTTGGAGATTCCTTCGTTTTAAATCATACACATCTAGATGATATCTATCGTGCCTATGATAGTTATCGTTATGATGTATAGCTACTAACATTAATTGGTTTTGTATAAGCAGTAGGGTTTAGCATTTAGCAAAAATAAATTGGACATCTATGATGAAAAAGGTATGATAGTTGCATGAAATATATTGTATGTGA
>JABZMB010000102.1 GCA_015256455.1 Solobacterium sp.
GGTGAAGGAATCTTCTCAGCATGCATGGCAATTATTACAAACTAAATATGAATCTCTAAAAGATGGCTTTCAAAAGCGTAAAGAAGAACGTATAGAAAAAAAGAAAGCATTACAGGCGACAAAAGCTGAAGAAGAAGCGAATAGAAAAGAAACCGCAGCTGAAGAAAAGGTAAAGCCAGTAAAGTTGACGCGCAAAGAAAGATTGATTGCGGAGGCAGATAGGGATATTAGTACTGCAAAGACAGATGCATTAACAAGACTATTATTCCCAGCGTATGCGATTGATCGTCTAGCGAAGAATCAAGATGATTTTATGATGTTTATAGGAGTAGTGATTCGTAATACAATCCATTGGATTGCGTTTGCGTACTTCTTATCTACAATCTTTGCTAGTTATATTAATCTTTCACCATTTGGATTTACGAGAATGAATTTTAGCGATACATTCATCATGTCATTAAAATTAGCATTCTTATTTATTCTATTTGAAGGAATCTATTTGGTAATTAATGGTTTGATTGCAAATATCAAGGTATCTTATAACTATCGTCATCAACTCGCATCGTTAACTTCAATTGCAAGTTTACTTCCAACAGTGCTATATATTCTTGCGATTATCATATTATCGAAGTCGATGTTAGTAGGAATTTTGTTGGGTGTTCTTGGAATGGTGGCTAGCGTATATTTACGTATTCAGGCATACATCAAATCAGCACCATTTGCGACTAGTGCCCAGATGGTTGTACTCATGATTGTGGTTGCAGGATTTATCTGTACTGCATACTTCTACATTCCACTTACAATGCAAAACACAGTAGAAATGTTAAAGACATTACTAAATATCTAAGAAGGAGAAATCCTTCTTTTCTTTTTACTGGTAAGTGTAGATAAACTAGTGTATACTATAAGCGATAAAACTCAGGGCAGGGTGCAATTCCCGACCGGCGGTATACCCCGCGAACCGAAAGGTTGAATCGGTGCAAATCCGATGGCGACAGTAAAGTCTGGATGGAAGAGTAAAAGTTTTTTCATCATCAATTTCTACCCGAGGTGTTATCTTAGATAGCCTCTTTTATTTTGAGGCAAGGAGATGAAACCATGTCAGGAAGTAAGAAAGTTTTAACCACCAAATTTATCGCGAATGTAGCGATCCTCAGTGCAGTAGCATTTGTGCTGATGATGTTTGATTTCCCGCTACTATTTATCGCACCTAGCTTTTATAAGCTAGACTTTAGTGAAGTCAGTGTATTAATTGGAGGATTTGCATTTGGCCCTTGGGCTGCTGTCTTTATTGAAGCAGTTAAAATTATCTTGAAGTTATTGTTCAAACCTACAGAAACAATGTTTGTAGGTGAACTTGCAAACTTCATCATTGGCATTGCCTTTACAGTACCAGCAGCGATTATCTATCGTAAAGAAAAGTCAAAAAAGAATGCATTACTCGGTATGATTGTTGGTACACTTGTAATGGCAGTTGTGGGAATTCTTGCGAATTACTTTGTATTATTGCCATTCTATTCAAATCTATATGGCATGCCTATTGATACATTTGTCAAGATGGGTGCCGCAATCTTCCCATTTATCAAGAGTGTATGGGGCTTACTCTTTGTTTGTGTATTACCATTTAACCTAATTAAGGGATTTGTTGTAAGTGTCATCACTAGATTATTGTACAAGCGTATCTCAAGTTTTTTACATTAATCTGAAAATTCAGTGAAAAGGCGTAGGAATACGCCTTTTTTCGTGTGTAAATGATAAAAATCTCTAAGCGGGTAAGTGAAATAAATGTGGATATGGTATAATATTTCTGTTTATTGGGAGATGTACATATGGCTGAATTATCACGTATTAAGAAATATAAAGATTTGCGCGAAAGTATTGCGCAGGATTTAGATAGTAACGACGTAACAACAACCAAAGAGTTATCTCGTTTCCAAAAGCGACTAAATCAGATTGATGCAAATAATTTCCACAGAAGTGGAGATTATACAGAGAGTGCTAGTGAGGGTATTCATCGTCGTGTCAGTGCACCAATTACAAAAGAAGAACCTGTTAAACCAGTGATTTCTGAACCAGTCACTGCTTTTGAGAATGAAGAACCAGCACCAACATTAGCTGATTTTGAGGCTGGTGCTTTTACAACTGTAAATGACTTAGCTGGCTATGACAATGATTATCTGGATCAGTATATTCGTGAAGTAAAGCAATATAATATCGAACAGGGTAATTCTTCTTTAGAAAACACATCCATGGATATCTTGCGTAAGATTAAGGGTGATACAGCTGCAAGCAAAAAGATTCAAGAAGCACGTAAAACTCCTGTGAAAAAGCCATATTCAAATAGTACAGGTACAACTGACATTCCATTTATGTCATCAAACAAACAACGTACAACCCAACCAGCTAGACCTGCAGTTCCATCACAACAGGATAATCTGTTTGATGTACCATATACAGGTGATAACAATCATGTGAATGATCCAATGAGTCTTACAAAAGAAGATATTATGGCTGAAGTTAAGAATTTAATGAATGAGAAGAGATCAAATCCGCAAAATTCTCTTCCTGAAATTCCAGCCTTTACACCACGTGTGAGTCATATGGATTCAAGAGACTACATGAGTCAAAATACAACAAGTTTCCCACCGTTAGATAATACTGCACAGTTTGGTGAT
>JABZMB010000103.1 GCA_015256455.1 Solobacterium sp.
ATTGATGAAACAGTACAGGAATCTGTCGCAACACATAAGATTGCGGATGTAGAAGTTGGTTCTTTCTTATCATCTGGTGTAGACTCTAGTTTAGTTGCGTCTATCTTAAAACCAGCAAAGACTTATTCTGTTGGTTTTGGATCTTCTTATAATGAATCTACAGAAGCAAAAGCTTTAACAGATATTTTAGGATTACACAATACATCTCGTACATTAACTGGTGAAGAGGCATTCCAATACTTCCCACAGATTCAATATTATTTAGATGAACCAGATTCAAACCCATCAGTAGTTCCACTGTTCTTCTTATCAGAGCTTGCTGCACGCGATGTGAAGGTTGTTATGAGTGGAGAGGGTGCAGATGAGTTATTTGCTGGTTATATTGATTATGGTTGGCATTCTAACTCTATGACTGTTCGTAAGCTTGGCGAGGCTCTTAAAAAGTTATCTCAAAGTAAGCGTCATAAGTTATCAGAACACTTAAAGAAATTACCAAACTTCCCAGGTAAGTTACATTTACTAAAAGCTGTACAGCCTGCTGAAGAATATTTCATTGGCCAAGCACTTGTATTTACGGAAGAAGAAGCTTCCGCGATTGTTAAACCAGAATATCGCAAGTCACCATCTGTCAAAGAGATTGTGATGGATAAGTATGCGAAGGTTAAGAACTTATCCGAAATCAAGAAGATGCAATACTTGGATATGCACCAATGGATGCCTGGAGATATCTTGTTGAAGGCTGATAAGATGTCTATGGCACACTCTCTTGAGTTGCGTGTTCCATTATTAGATAAAAAAATGATGGAATGTGCTGAGGTAATTCCTACAAAGTATTTATTCAACGAGCACAATACGAAGTATGCCTTCCGTCAAGCTGCGTTCCGTCATATTCCTAAGGAGTGGGCTGCACGTCCTAAGCTTGGTTTCCCAGTTCCTATCAAAGACTGGTTACGTACTGAGAAGTTCTATCAGATTGTACGTGAAGAATTATCAAAAGACTTCGTTGGTGAATTCTTTGACCAAAAGGCAGTGTTACAACTATTAGATGATAACTTCCAAGGCAAGGTAGATGCTCGTCGTAAGATTTGGACACTTTATACATTTATCACTTGGTATGATGTATATTTCATCCAAGGTGGTAATAAACCTAAGGTTGCTTAATCGACGCGTATGCGTCGATTTTTAAAAGGAGATATGCATGCAGGTTTTTCAAAAGAAAAATATAAAGTGGGTTATTGTGCTGATTTGTATCAGTATCTTCGTATATTTGATGCAGGCAGTATGGGGTAGTCATGTATTATCGATTGATACTTCAGTCTACAATTTTATAACAAAGCATTTTATATCAGATACCTTAACACCAATTTTGAAAGTCATTACACAGTTTGGTGGTGTTATCTTGATGATTGTTTGGGCTATCGCTTCATTAGTTCTTATTACAAATAAAAGAATCGCAGTCAGTGTTGTATCAAACTTGGTGTTGATTGCACTGTTAAATAACATACTAAAATTGATCGTACATCGTGCTCGTCCTACTGGATTTCGTTTAGTTGAGGAAACAGGGTATAGTTTTCCGTCCGGACATTCCATGGTGAGTATGGCATTCTATGGATATCTAATTTACATGATTTACAAAAATGTTAAAAATAAGAAATTACGTTGGACTTTAATGACAGGTTTTGGTCTATTAATTTTCATGATTGGTATGAGTCGTATTTATCTAGGTGTTCATTATACATCTGATGTATTTGCGGGATTCGTGTTTTCGCTTGGATACTTGGTTGTTTATATTAAGTTTACAGATCCAATCATATTTCAGAAGAAATAAGTAAAAAACAGAGAAGCTATTTTTGGCTTCTCTGTTCTTCTATAATCTTTTCAATTTCTTCAATTAATGCTTGTTTGATTTCTGCTTGTGGTACGGTACGGATGACTTTTCCTTTACGGAAGAGGATACCTGACTTGGATCCACCCGCAATACCAATATCGGCACGGCTAGCTTCTTGCATACCATTGACAGGACAGCCCATGACTGCAACTGTGATATTTGCCTTGATACTGTGGAGATATTCTTCCATCTCTTTGACAAGTGGAATCATGTCATATTGAATTCTTCCACAAGTAGGACAGGCGACTAAATCAGGAACGTCTTCAATCAGACGGAAGCTACGTAGTAATGCTTTACCAATAATTAATTCATCCTTTGGTGGACCAGATACGGAGATACGTATTGTATCACCGATTCCTTCATGTAAGAGTACACCTAAGGCAGCGGAAGATTTCACAGCGGAATCCGTAAATCCACCAGCTTCTGTTACACCTAAGTGAAGAGGATACTTAAATGTTTTTGCGGCAAGTTCATATGCGTCAATTGTAAGTTCTACATTCGAAGATTTAAATGATAAACAGATATCATAGAAATCCATGCTTTCGAGAATATCAACGTGACGCTGTGCACTTTCGACAAGAGCCTCTGCACATGGGCCACCATATTTTTCTAACAGTTCTCTTTCTAAAGAACCAGCGTTAATACCAATACGGATTGGTACATTTTTTTCTTTACATTTGGCAACGACAGCTTCTGTATTCTTACGAGAGCCAATATTACCAGGATTAATACGAATCGCATCAATACCTCCATCTAAACAGATGAGGGCAAGTAGGTAATTAA
>JABZMB010000104.1 GCA_015256455.1 Solobacterium sp.
ATTTTGCTTTGCTATGATAAAGATAACAAAAGCGTGTTACTGGAAAGCAGGCATTAGCTCATTGGAAAATTATATTTTTCTAATGGGCTTTTTTCGTGGGAGGATTCTATGTTCTTATTTCATAAAAAATCAACTATCTATTCACCATGTGATGGTGAGTTTAAATCCTTAAATGAAGTAAAGGATGAAGTATTCTCTAAAGAATTAATGGGGAAGGGATTTGCGGTTGTTCCAACAAATGGAGATATCCATTCACCAGTTGATGGTAAAGTTACAATGGTATTTCCAACAAAACATGCGATTGGTATTACAGACAAAAACAATATTGAATATATTTTGCATATTGGTATCGATACTGTACAGTTAAAAGGGACAGGCTTTCAGACTAGCGTACATGAAGGAGACAGCGTAAAGGCTGGAGACTTACTTGTAAACTGTGATTTAGCCATGCTTAAACAAGCAGGCTATCAGACAGATGTTCTTGTGATTGTTACAAATCATAAAGATGTACGCATCAAAGAAGCAGGTCACCTAAAAGTAAAGGATGAGATAGCATATTGTGAAAACATATAATATTGCAAAAATACTAAATCATAACGTAGTCGTATGTCATAGTGATGAAGATTCTAGAGAATATATTGTTTTTGGAAAGGGTATCGGTTTTCAAAAGAAAGAGAACGATATTGTTCCTACAGAACAAATTCAAAACGTATATGAACTCGTCGATCTAAAAGATCGTAGACGCTATGAAGAGTTAGTAAATAGTGCAGATGATGAAGTAGTAGAAGTTACAGAAGAAGTCATCAGTGAGATGACAAATAGCTTTGGTGCATACGATAAGCGTATCCACCTGGCATTACTTGATCATATTCAATTTAGTGTAAAGCGTTACCGTGAAAAGATTACTGTTAAAAATGTATTCACGGATGAAATTCAGTTTCTATATCCAAAGGAATTTCAATTCGCAAAGGAAGTGCTAGCGAAGATTAATGAACGCTTAAATATTAACTTGGATAACAGCGAGATTGGATTTATATGCATGCATATTCACGCTGCCTTACAGGGTGAAAGTGGCAGTCTTTCTACGATGATTGCACAGATATTAACAGAGACACTCGCAATCATCGAAAGAGAAATGCAAATCAATCTCAATGATTATGAAGTTGCGAAGCAGCGTTTGGTAACACACTTGAAGTTTGCCATCAAACGCTCAGTAGATGGTGTAGAGATTAACAACCTGATTGGTGATCTCGTTCATGATAAATATCGCAAGTCATACCAGATTGCATGCATGATAGGAGATCACATTGAAAATACATATGGCATCAATATCGGAGAAGGAGAAAGATGCTATCTAACGATACACTTACAGAATATTGTGATGTATCGCAAATAATGGTTCGTACATGTGTAGTAAGGGGTATTACACATGTGGAATATAAGGAGGATATTTATGTTTAAGATGCTTCAAAAGATTGGTAAAGCATTCATGTTACCTATCGCAATTTTACCAGCTGCTGGTCTATTGTTAGGTATCGGTGGTGCTTTATCCAACCCTACAACAGTGGCGACTTATCCTGTATTAAATAATCCAGTATTACAGGGTGTCTTCACAATTATGAGTGCTGCGGGAACAGTTGTTTTCGCAAATCTAGCAATGTTATTATGCGTTGGTCTATGTATTGGACTTGCAAAGCGTGACAAGGGAACTGCTGCCTTAGCTGGTGTTGTTGGTTTCTTAGTAATGAACGCTACAATCAAGGCTTTGTTAGGTATTTTCTCACCAGAAGGTGCGGCAATTGATACTGGTGTTGTTGGTGCAATCGTTGTTGGTTTAGTTGCTGTTACATTACACAACAAATATCAGAACATTGAATTACCACAGGTACTAGGATTCTTCGGTGGATCACGCTTTGTGCCAATCGTTACTTCATTCGCAAGTATTTTCGTTGGTGCAGTGTTCTTCCTAGTATGGCCACCATTCCAACAGTTATTAGTATCTACAGGTGTATTCATCGCACAAGCAGGTCCAGTTGGAACATTCTTCTATGGATTCTTAATGCGTCTATGTGGAGCTGTTGGTTTACACCACATGATTTATCCAATGTTCTGGTACACAGAACTTGGTGGTGTTGAAACTGTTGCAGGTGTCGCTGTAGCAGGTGCACAGAAGATCTTCTTTGCACAATTAGCAGATCCAAACCATATCGGTTTATATACAGAAGGAACACGTTTCTTCGCTGGTCGTTTCTCAACAATGATGTTCGGTTTACCAGCCGCATGTCTTGCGATGTACCACTGCGTACCTAAGGAAAGAAGAAGCAAGTACAAGGGCTTATTCTTAAGTGTTGCCTTAACATCCTTTATCACAGGTATTACAGAACCAATCGAATTCATGTTCTTGTTCGTAAACCCAATTCTTTATGTTATCCACTCATTCTTTGATGGCGTAAGTTTCTTTATCGCAGATATTCTCAATATCTCGATTGGTAATACATTCTCTGGTGGTGTGATTGACTTTACACTCTTTGGTATCCTACAAGGAAACGCAAAGACAAACTGGATTTTAGAAATTCCATTTGGTTTGGTATGGGCATGTCTATACTACACATTCTTCAGATGGTATATTACAAAGTTCAACGTTATGACTCCTGGTCGTGGTGAAGAA
>JABZMB010000105.1 GCA_015256455.1 Solobacterium sp.
GGGATTATTTGTTCTTGTGGACAACTAGGTGGACAATGGACTTTGAAAGATTTCGATCCGATTATGGAATTGCATAACAATGTTTATCTCACAACATTCTATTCTGGAAATGTTACTACAAGTAAATTACAAGATTTGATCAACTTTGTTGAGAAATACAATGTTAATGTACGTCCAGAAAAGATCTTTAAGATTGAACAAATTCAAGAGGCGCATCAGTATTTAGAAAGCAGTCATTCGTTTGGAAAGGTTATTGTAAAAATAGGGTAGTAATATGATTGAATATAAAAATGTTGTTTTGAACTACCAGGAGAATACAGTATTAAAAAATGTAAATTTAAAAATCTTAGATGGTGAATTTATGATACTTGTAGGACCTTCTGGTTCAGGAAAAACAACAATGCTAAAGATGATAAATCGATTATTGGAACCATCTGATGGCAACATCTATATGGATGCTAAGAGAATCAAGGATTATGACTTACGGGAGTTAAGACTTTCTACTGGATATGTTTTACAGCAGATTGCACTATTTCCTAATTTGACGGTTTTAGAAAATATCTCTTTAATTCCAGAAATGAAAGGATGGGGTAAAGCAGAGATTACGCAACGTACGGTTGAACTACTAGATAAAGTTGGTTTGAATGCGCAGGAATATATGCATCGTATGCCAAGTGAATTATCTGGTGGTGAGCAGCAGCGTATTGGAATTGTACGTGCAATGATAGGTCAACCAAAAATATTGTTGATGGATGAACCTTTCTCAGCTTTAGATGCAATTTCTCGTAAACAACTGCAAATGTTAACAAAAAAACTGCATAAAGAATTTGGAATGACAACAATCTTTGTGACACATGATACGGATGAGGCATTGTTATTGGGTGATCGTATTGCAGTATTAAAGAATGGAGAGATATGCCAAGTAGACCAACCAGAGAATATTCTGAAAAATCCTGCGAATGAGTTTGTTTCAAATTTGTTTGGAGGTGTAAGTCATGCATGATTTATTAAGTACTTTTCAAGCAAGATTTGCAGAATGGTTGATTGCATTAGGACAACATGTTCAATTATCTTTACTTAGTTTATTAATTGCGATATTAATTGCAGTTCCACTCGCAATTATTTTAAGCAGCCGTAAGCGTATTGCTGGAGTCGTCTTAAATATCGCAGGAATTTTCCAAACAATACCATCTATGGCGTTATTGGGATTATTTATTCCTTTTATGGGGATTGGTACATTACCAGCCTTAACTGCACTCGTTATCTATGCAATCTTTCCAATTCTAGAGAATACAATTACAGCGCTAAATGGAATTGACCCAAGTCTAGAGGAAGCGGGAATTGCATTTGGTATGAGCAAGTTAGAACGTCTTAAGAAGTTTGAATTGCCTCTTGCTATGCCGGTAATTGTGTCTGGTATTCGTACTGCGACAGTTTTGATTATTGGAACAGCTACCCTTGCAGCACTCGTTGGTGCTGGTGGACTAGGAACCTTTATATTACTAGGAATTGATCGTAGAAATGTGAATTTAATTCTTATAGGTGCAATATCCTCCGCATTTTTAGCAATTCTATTTAATGGACTATTAAAATGGTTGGAAAAGGCAAAGTTACGTTCCAGCATGATTGCTTTCTTATGTTTGTTGCTAGGATTAGGGGCTTCATATATTCCTTCACAATTACAAAACAAAACCAATAAACATCTTGTAATTGCAGGGAAGATGGGTCCTGAACCTGAGATACTCATGAATATGTATAAACTGTTAATTGAAGCGAATACAGATATTACAGTTGAAGTAAAACCCAATTTTGGTAAGACAGATTTCCTTTATCAGGCTTTAAAAAAAGGTGATATTGATATTTATCCTGAGTTTACTGGGACTGTTACAGAAAGTCTATTAAAGGACAAACCAACTGTAAGTAATAATCCTAATGAAGTCTATGAAGCTGCGCGTGATGGAATTAAGAAACAAGATAACCTGGTATTATTAAAACCAATGGCATATCAAAATACATATGCACTTGCTGTACCAAAAGTGATTGCAGAAGAGTATCATCTCAAGACAATTTCAGATTTAAAACGTGTTGCGGATTTTGTGAAAGCAGGATTTACGTTAGAGTTTAATGATCGTGAAGATGGTAATCGAGGACTACAAGCACTCTATGGATTATCTTTAAATGTTGCAACAATGGAGCCTGCACTACGATATAGTGCAATTCAATCGGGTGATATTCAATTGACGGAAGTTTATTCTACAGATCCTGAGATACAGCGTTATCAGCTACAAATACTAGAAGATGATAAACATCTCTTCCCACCATACCAAGGGGCTCCACTTATGAAGCAGGAACTGTTAGATAAATATCCTGAGCTAGAACAGATTTTAAATGTACTTGCTGGAAAAATCACAGAAAGTCAAATGAGTGAAATGAATTATCGAGTAGGAATTGAGGGAGAAGCTGCAGAGACAGTCGCAAAAGAATTCTTGCAATCACAAGGTTTATTGAAGTAATAAATAGATGTGGCTATATTGAGGCTACATCTATTTTCATTGTGAATGATATGATTTTAATGTGATATATTAGATTATAGTAAGGAATGTACTTATCTAGTATGAATTATTGAAAATCTAGATAGGAGA
>JABZMB010000106.1 GCA_015256455.1 Solobacterium sp.
TATACCGCTGCTAATACACCAAATAATAATCCGATTACGATTGCGATAATGTATGCGGCAATCGCCATCACAAATGTATATTTAAATGCTTGTAATATTAAAGTTAATACTGCTTTACGTTGGAAGTAACTATTACCTAGATTTCCTGTAACCAAGCCCTGTAACCAACGCAAATATTGGAGTGGCAAAGGCACATCTAGACCTAGTTGGTGTCTAGCAGTTTCAATCGCATCTTTACTTGCGAATTCACCTAGCATTGCGGCTACGACATCCCCTGGAATTACATTCAATACAATAAATGTAAGTAAGGAAATCGCAAAGATAATCATTACTGCTAGCACTGCTCTTTTTAAAATATATTTACCCATGCCTATATCCTTTCATCAATAACAGAAATACAGTCTGTGTATGTAACCACACACAGACTGCTATCCTAATGTTTGTTACTTTTGTTCTTTTGTTGCTGCTTGTGCATCAACGTCTACGTTCCAGAAGTGGTAGATTAAGTTACCTACTGTGAAGTTCTTAACGTATGACTTCGCAATGAATTGGCTCTGTGGATAGTATAGAGGTATGCATGCATAGTCATCGAATGTAAGAATCTTGTCTGCTTCTTTGTATAATTCTGCACGTTCTTTTTCATCTGTTGAAGATCTACCCTTATCTAACGCTGCATCATATGCTGGGTTGTCATAGAACACACCACGGTTTACAGAGTTCTTTGAGTAGAAGTAGTTGTACATTTGGAAGTCACCATCTGGATATAACGCATTCCAAGTCATACCTGTTAATGCAAGGTTACCTGCAGCACGATCAGAGTTCCAAGTAGCGTTATCAACGATATTTAATGTTAACTGGATACCTACTTCAGCTAAGTAACCTTGTAATGCATCAAATACTGACTTATCCGCTTCACGAATTTCAGCTGTGAGTGAGATACCATTGCTGTAGCCTGCTTCAGCTAATAACTTCTTAGCTGCTTCAGGATTGTATTCTAGTACTTTTCTTGAATCATCATGACCAGGAATTTGGTTGTTCAAGAATGATGTTGCAGGAATACCCGCACCAGCAAGAATTGTCTTAACTAATTCTTCACGGTTGATAGCAAGTGAGATAGCCTTACGTACATTTACATCAGAGATATATTCACTCTTAAGATTTAATGAGATGAATGATGTTCCTAATGGATGGTATGACTGAATTTCATCACCATGTGAAGACTGATATTGTTCTAATAAACTTGCTGGTAAATCAGCTAAATCAATATCACCATTTTCATAAGCAATTAACTTTGTCTGTGCATCATCGTAGTAAATGAAATGTAATTCATCAAGATTTACATCACCACCATGATAGTTCTCATTCTTAACAAGTACTACTTCAGTTGTATCATCATTTGATTGAATCTTATATGGCCCTGTACCGATGAGGTTAGTACCTGTTCCCCAAGCAGCACCTGCTTCTTTTGTTGCCTTTTCAGGGAAGATATTTGCATAAGAAGTTCCTAAGTTCTTAACGAATGGAGCGAATGCATAATCAAGTGTAATGTTGAAGTGGTAGTCATCAACAATTTCAAATCCAGAAAGCTCTGTAGCATTTCCTGCAAGCATGTCCTTTGCACCTGCAATCATTGAGAAGTATGTTGTTGACTTAGCACCTGTAGCAGGTGTAAACATACGTTCAAATGTATATTTAACATCTGATGAATGTAACTCTGTACCATCTGTAAAGTAAACACCCTTCTTTAATGTAAAGGAATATACTTTACCATCCTCAGAGACCTTTGGGAAATCTTCAATTAATACTGGTTCTTCTTCGTTATTGTCATTGAAGCGTAAGAGTGACTCTGTTACTTCATCCGCAATTGAAGCTGCGCCAGAAGATGTACTAATCTGCATGTCTAAGCCTGTACCTGCATTTGCTTGACCGAAGCGTAATACCTTCTTCTCTGTTGTTGTCTCAGCTGTTGAGCTTGACTTTCCTGCGCTGCATCCTGCAAGCAAGGAAATTGTTGTTGCAATTACTGCAAACTTTTTAATAAATTTATTCATCTTTTCCTCCCGTACCTTTATCGTGTTGGCGTAAAGTACTATACAAAAAATCCCGTCATCACAATATACAATCGTATACTGCAAGGACGGGATATATCATCACGTGTTACCACCTTGTTTTATTACTTCATCACTGAAGTAACCTCATCGAGTACCAACATACTCTAATTCTGTAACGGGAATACCCGGTCATGCCTACTTATCGACACAACAGCTCCAAGACCATTTTCATTACTTGTTAACTTATCCGCTTTCACCTATCCGGACTCTCTAAGAAGTGTTAAAGCAATTACTTTTCTCTTCACAGCTTTTGTATGTTCTACACTTTAAAGCATATATTATAATCTGTCAAATAAAATAATTTTCATTTACTAAAATTTTCTTTCATTTTTATAATTTAGTTGAAAATATCAATATATAAACACGCATTTTAATGGCTTTATAATAATAAGCAAGTATTTCATGTTTTCTAGAAATACTTGCTTATTTGTTTAGATTTTACTCAAGATTTTTCTTATTTTGCAAACTTTTTCTTTTCAATCATTGTAATGATTGCTGCCATGAGTGAGATTAC
>JABZMB010000107.1 GCA_015256455.1 Solobacterium sp.
TCAAGATAGGCAAGTACTGCATCATCTGCTCTACCGCTAACGCCACCATATATTTGAATGCCATTGGAAGATAGACTTTGCTTTACTGGTAACCCAAATCCTCCTGCTATCACAACATTTACACCTAGCTCTAACGCTATCTGACACATTATCACATGCCCATGTCCATTTGGAACATAATCCTTTGTATGAAGAACCGTATTACCTTCAACATCATACAAACGAAAAGCAGGTGTATGACCAAAGTGTTGATATATCATGTCATTTTCAATGGGAACCAAAATCTTCATATCGCTCTCCTCAATAGACGATTATCGTAATAATCCTGTTAAGTCATCCAGAATATAATCTGGATGTAATTCATCATTGATACCTTGTTTCATCATCTCTTCGCTTCCTGCGACATAGAATGTTAACATACCTAACTGTAATGCTGGCACAATATCTTTTTTAAAGCGATTGCCAATCATGATTATTTCACTTAAGGAATACGGTAGATGACTGCTTGCGGACTTCAGCAATATCTTTGTGCCACAACCAAAGTTCATCGCCTTCACACCAGCCGCATACTCTAGCATGCGTACAATTGTACCATTACCAATCTTTTCTACTTGATCAACAAGTTGAATACGACGATGGTCAACAGATACAAGTTGACTGCCTTGTCTTAGTTGGATAAAAACATCTTGGTATTCATCGTAAGATAAACTACTATCCATTCCAACAAAGAAATATTGTGGATGATGGTGCGTAATATGAAAGCCAGTATCAGATAGTATCTGACGAATACCTTTACCGCCGATGTAATCTACATCTACTGCCTTTTTATCATGTGCAACAATATACTCCACTGCAGCCATCGTAGAAGTATAGAGATTCTCTTTTCTAACACCATGAATGTCACAATGTTCTAACTGATTTATGATTTCATCCACTGTTACAGATGAACGCTCTGTTAAAATCAGATAACTAATATTCTCCATTTGTAAAGACTGGATCAGTTCTTTGGCACCTGGCATTGCTTGTTTTTGTTGCATTAAAGTTTCTAATTGAATGATATACCCTTTATTCCTTAACATTTTCTTCCCTCGTGTGCTTATTGTACCACATAGATGTGATATGATTATACACGCGAGGAAAACACATGAAACAAATACAAAAGATATTACTGATTTTAGGTATTATATTCGGTTTGGTTTTATATCTATTGGTAGATGCCTTCTTACTTGCTCCAAGAAAGTTTACGGTACGCTACCAGACACTCACATCGGATAAGATTCCACAAGATCTTAATAACACCAAAATCTTATTTGTCTCTGATATCTACTATGGTAACCACATGAATCAAAGTCGTTTGCAAAAGCTAGTAGATACAATCAATCGTATCGCTCCTGATGCAGTGGTATTTGGCGGTGACATCTATGCACCTAATGCAACTATCACTACCGAAACGGATGGTGAAGTCGCTACTGCCCTATCTTCCATTAAAGCTCCACTAGGAAAATTTGCAGTATTAGGTGATCAAGATAATGCTACTGCTGATATCAAATCTCATGTCTTATCAATTCTACAAACCGCTAACTTTGAAGTTATCTCCAATAGTTCTGTATCCATACATAATGGTTCATCAGGATTTATTTCTTTAGTCGGACTAGAGAATGAATTGAATAGTACACCTGACGTTAACGCTGCTTACGCTAACGTAAGTAGTGAAAACTATGTTATTTCTGTATGTCATACACCAGATACAGCATCTCTTGTCCCACTCGATACAACAGACTACTTCCTATCAGGTCATTCTCTAGGTGGACAAGCATACTACTTCTTTGGAGCCTATTATGCACCTGATAAGGCAGTAAACTACTTACGTGGGAAACACTTGATTCAAAATACATTCGTACTTGATATTTCAAATGGTGTAGGTACGATTGGTGTAGATATGCGTTTCTTAAGTCCAGCTGAAGTTGTATGTTATACATTAAAGTCAACAGCTCCAGCAACAGAAACAAATACAACACCAGGAACATACAATGATAATCCACAAGCAACACCTACACCAGAACCAACGATAGAACCTACTCCAGAGGCTACGATTGAGCCTACTTCAACACCAGAGGTAGTTCCAACACCAACGCCAACACCTGTAGTTGATCCTAACGCTACACCAACACCAGTTCCAACTGTAGCGCCATAACAATGCGTAAACGATAAAATCCACCTAAGGGTGGATTTTATAATGTTCTATTCAATTGAAGGAAATGTACTACGATCATCCAGATAAACTGGAGAATCAATCAAACATTCATGTAAACTAGCAAACTGAAATTCAATCAACACAGTTTTCGCTACTCCATTAGGACGATCATAGACAAATGTCATTCTAACTGGCAATAAACCCACGTTACTTGCACATTGATATAACTCATTTAAACGACTCGCACGATGTACTAGAAAGAAAGATCCATTTGATTTTAATAAGCGTTTCACGGATAAAAATAGTTCACCCAGTGGTAAGTTTTCTTCGTGTCTTCCTGCCCTTTTATACTGATTTGCATTCATCAAATCTTGATTTGTAGTTGAAAAGTATGGTGGATTACACGCGATAAC
>JABZMB010000040.1 GCA_015256455.1 Solobacterium sp.
TTAATCAGGTCTTTTATTTTATATAATATTTAGCATGAGTGAATTAGAAAGAATATACCAAAATGAATATCCAGATTTTATCAATCCTTATCTAAAATCTAAATCGATGCAAAGATTAAAAGGTGTAGATATGAATTGTGGGCTGCGGTTTACATCACATGCAGGATTTTCTAGTTATGGTTCCTATACTCGCTATGAACATAGTGTTGGGGTAGCTTGTATTATATGGCATTTTACACATGACAAAAAACAAACGTTATCTGGTTTGTTCCATGATATTTCAACTCGTGCATTCTCTCATGTGATTGATTTTGTAAAAAGAGATTATTTGACACAGGAATCTACTGAAGATGAAACAAAGGAAATCATACTGCAAGATAAAGTGATTATGAATCAACTCTTAATAGATGGTATCTCAATAGCTGAAGTTTTTGATTATCATATATATCCTATAGCAGATAATGATTCCCCTAAATTATCTTCTGATCGTTTGGAGTATACACTTGGTAACTTATTAAATTATCGTAAATGTACAATCAATGATATTGAAAGATATTATCAAGATTTGATTGTCGAAAGAAATGAAGAAGGTATACAAGAGATTATGTTTCAACATGTGGATATTGCGGAAGAGTTTGCATTTGCGGCACTTTCTTGTGGCATGATATATTCTTGTGATTTTGATCGTTATGGAATGGAAAAATTAGCAACTCTTTTACGAAAAGCATTTCAAGAACATATACTAACTGAAGCTGATTTATATCTATCGGAAATCGATGTGATTCAGAAATTAAATAATAGTGTGTTACAAGATGATTGGAAAGAATATACAAGACTAAAAGATGTTATAAAAGATTCTGCTGGTGATATCATGGTAGATGCGAAGAAGAGATATATTGATCCATGTGTTAATAAGTGTGGAAGAGTTACAAATTTTAGCGCTGCATTTAAAAATGCAGTAAACGAATTTAGAAATACAGATTATCATTATCTGATGAAAGGAATTTATCAAAATGGATAAAGTAATTGTTGTTGCTAGTAAGAATGCTGGTAAGATTAAAGAATTCAAAGAGATGTTGGAACCAAAGGGCTATGAAGTGCAAAGCTTAGCTGATTATCCAGATATTGGAGAGATTGATGAAACGGGTACAACTTTCTCTGCTAACGCTATCATCAAAGCACAAGCAATTACAGATAAGTATCATATTATGGCAATCTCGGATGATTCTGGATTAGAGATTGATGCTTTTGATAAACAACCTGGTGTTCAAAGTGCACGTTGGTTAGGTCATGACACACCATATTCCTATAAGAATCAAGTTGTTTTAGACCGCATGAAAGATGAAACCAATCGCAGTTGTCGTTATGTATGTGCCATTGCCGTTACAAGACCAAATCACGAGCCGGTTGTATTTGAAGATACAGTTGAATGTGTTATCGCCAAAGAGCCTGCTGGAACAAATGGTTTTGGTTATGATCCAATTGTCTTCTACGAACCATTTGGTAAAACAATGGCAGAGATGACAAACGAAGAAAAGAATAGTATCTCTCATCGTGGTAAAGCAGTTGTTCGTTTAGAAGCGTGGATGGAACATGAAGGGTTATAAGATATTATCTGCACTAGCAGGATTAGCATTATTTCTATCGTTGTTATTAACATCAATTGATTTATTATGTTTTAATCGTTCGTTCTTTCGTTGGCAATATTCTTTGAATCACACAGCTGAAAGTATTGGTATTTCAGAAGATGGTTTAATGAATGCAACGAATACTTTACTCGACTATATGCAAGATAAACGAGATGATATTATTGTTGTTGAAAAGGTAAATGGTAATGAACGCGAAATTTTTGATGAGCGCGAAACATTACATATGGTTGATGTAAAAAATCTTTATCTAAATGCAATGAAGACTCGAACAATTCTTTTGGTTGGTAGTATTACAATACTTACTTTATTAGCATTCACACATCGTAATCAAAGCTATACAATCCTATCAAATGCATATCGAAATGGTTTATTGTTTTTAGGCTCGCTCATTTTCTTCATTGCGATTTATGCAATGGTAGACTTTAATGGATTCTGGATGAATTTCCATTATGTTTTCTTTGATAATGATTTATTCTTATTGGACCCAAATATTTCGATTATGATTAATATGTTTCCATCGAACTTCTTCTTTGCGGTCGTTTTTGGAATTATACTATTATTTGTAAGTATAGTAATTTTATTAAAGTTATTATTAGTGCTATTCAAACATAAAATTGAAAGAAGGTTAGTATGATTAACGTAGTTTTATATGAACCAGAAATTCCACAGAATACAGGAAATATCATGCGTACATGTATGGCGATGAATTGTCGTCTACATCTTATTGAGCCGATGGGTTTTAAGATTACAGATAAATCTTTAAAGCGTGCTGGGATGGATTATGTAAAGGAATTAGATTATAGAATCTATCCAGATTGGCAAACATTTTACAACATGCATGAAGGTTCCTATTATTACATTACACGTTATGGTGAAAAGACACCTTCAGAGTTCGACTACAAGTTGGATGAAGGTAAGGATATCTATCTAGTGTTTGGTAAAGAAAGTACTGGTATTGATAAGCATATTCTCCATGATAACTATGACCGTTGTGTACGTATACCAATGGTGGCAGAAGCGCGTAGTTTGAATCTTTCAAACTGTGTTGCAATCTGTGTTTATGAAGTTTTAGACCAATTAGGCTTCCCAGAACTCTCACACACAGAGGTGATAAAAGGAAAGGATTTCTTACAACAATTTGATTAGGCATATATTTGGACAACCTCAATATTCATAGGTATACTTACAAGGAAAGATGGTGATTACATGTTAGAAACCTTTGATGATTTCATCTCATTAGCAGTCATTTTGGTTATGCTATTTCTAACTGTGTATTGCTTTCTTGTAATGTCGAGTAACAAACATCTAAAGTCAATGCAAAAAAGACAAGCAAAGCATCGTGACTTTCTGGCAACGCTTTCTGATGATTCGACAAGTGATAGTGAGGAGTAAACAATGATTCAAGAAACGATTAGTTCAAACAATGCCCCAGTAGCGGTAGGGCCATATTCACCCGCTATTCGTGCGGGCGACTTTATATATATCTCTGGTCAGCTACCAATAGATTCTACAACTGGTCAACTCGTATCAGATGACATTCGTGTTCAAACAGAACAGGTTCTTAAAAACATTGAAGCATTATTAAAGGAAGCTGGCTTAAATATGTCGTATGTTTTAAAAACTACAGTCTTTGTAAAGAACATGGAAGAGTTTGCGGCAATGAATGAAGTATATACTCGTTTCTTCCAAAAACCATTCCCGGCAAGAAGCGCTGTTGCAGTAAAAGATATTGCTCTGAATGCGAAGGTGGAAATTGAAGCATTCGCAATGGATACACGAGCACTAGAAGTTTTATGTGCTGATGATGGATGCCATACATGTAATGATTATTGTTGTGAAACAAAGTTAGATATTCAATAAGACCTTAGGGTCTTTTTTTGTTTGAACTATGATATGATATTGCATGTACGTAGTGGAGATTAATTTCGTATGTCTATTCATAAACTAAACATCACTTTTACAAAGAAAGATATTCAATATATCATTACCATTGCATTTTCCGCACTTGTATATGCGTTTGGAATTGAATCCTTTGTAAGTTCAGGTAACTTATTCCCTGGTGGATTTGCTGGTATATCACGACTTGTAGTAATGCTAATAGAAAGACAAATAGGTCTAGTAATTCCATTTGGTGTAATCTATTGGATTATGAACTTTACTGTAGTGCTATTTATCTGGAATCGCATCGGGCATAAGTTTGTTTTATATTCCATTCTTTGGTTTTCACTTAGTTCACTATTTTCAATTATTATTAATGTTCCTATCGTTACACAGGATATGTTATTGATAGCTGTATTTGGTGGTCTGATTAACGGTTTTGCGATTGGACTTGCACTACGCTCGAATGCGAGTAGTGGTGGTACAGACTTTATCGCGATTGATCTATCCGTAAGATTAAAGAGACCGACGTGGAATTACCTACTTGGTTTAAATGCATTTGTATTGATGCTTGCAGGTCTAGCATTTGGTTGGGATAAAGCGTTATATTCTATTATCTTTCAATATGTTTCTACACAGGTTGTAAATACAATGCATCAACGTTATAAGATTACACGCGTACAAGTCATTACTGACCATGCAGATAAAGTATGTGATGCTGTGTTTAGTACAGTACGCCATGGTATTACTCGTATCGAAGTAGAAGGTGCGTTTAAACATCAACCACATACGATGTTGTTGATCACAGTGAATAACTACCAGTTGCCAGAAGTTATTAATTGTATTCGCAAAGCAGATGAACATGCATTTATGACATTGAATGCAGTAGAAAAGATTATCGGTAACTATTATCAAAAACCTTTAGAGTGAGCAATCACTCTTTTTTTGATAAAGAAAGGATGTGTATTGCTTGATACACATCCTGTGGTTTAAAGTATCTCCATTCCAATTGCTTTTTGGACTTGATTTAGTTTTTCTTCAGCAATCGCTCTAGCTCTTCTTGCACCGTTTGCTAAAGTAGTTTCAATTAAATTACTGTTTAGAATCTCATTGTAACGTGTTTGAATTTCTTCTAACTTAGCACATACTGCATCCGCAACTGCTTTCTTAAAGTCGCCATAACCTTTGCCCTCAAATTCTTTCTCAATATCTTCAAAAGAGCGTTCATTTGATAGGGAAGAGAGAATCTGCATTAAGTTTGCGATACCTGGTTGATTTTCTGGATCGTAGTGAACTTTACCTAAACTATCTGTAACAGCAGACATAACTTTCTTACGTGCTACCTTTAGATCATCTAATAGGTAAATACAACCTTTGGTTGTTTCATCAGATTTAGACATCTTCTTTGTTGGATCACTGAGTGACATAATTCTAGCACCAACTTTAGCAACGAGTGGTTCTGGTACTGTAAAGAGTTTGCCATAGCGATTATTCATTCTTTCTGCAACATCTCGTGTTAATTCAACGTGTTGTTTCTGGTCTTCTCCAACAGGTACATAGTCAGGACTATAGAGTAAAATATCCGCAGCCATTAATGCAGGGTAAGTATAAAGACCACCGGAAAGATTCTTTTCCCCCTTAGCTTGTTTGTCTTTGAACTGTGTCATACGGTTTAATTCACCCATATATGTATGACAGCACATGATAAAGCCAAGTTGTGCATGCTCCTTGACATCAGTTTGTAAGAAGATAGTAGCCTTATTTGGATCTAATCCACATGCAAGATATAGAGCTACACAATCTTTTAAGTTTTTTTGCAGTTCTTGTGGATCTTGTGGAACTGTTATGCAATGTAGGTTTGCGATGAAGGCAAACATTTCATATTCATTCTGTGATTCTACAAAGTGTCTTAAAGCACCGATATAGTTTCCTAAGTGTAATTGACCAGTTGGTTTAATACCGCTTAACATTCTTTTCATAGTGAATTCTCCTTGAAATTAAAAACGTCTCTTCAATGCAATTGAAGGGACGCATGAGACGATATGCGCGGTACCACCCGACTTATCCAAAAGGATCACTTAATTAGGGATAACGGGCCTTCCGGTATTCTATTGATAGAACTCCAAACATACTTTGTTGAAATATCAGTTTACACCAAACACTGACTCTCTACGAAATCAACGCGTAATCGCATTCCAAATACACGATGATTCTAACATAAAACAATATAATTGATAAGTGCTTTTTAATCTGTATTTGCGATACTTATTTTTTGCATGGTATACTCGTAAAGGAAGTATTTTATTTATAAAGATAATAAATCTTTCATGCATGTTTCAAAAAAAAGGAGTCTATATGTTAGAAATTAGTAATTTAACGAAGAAATATAAGAAAGTAGCAGCTGTTGATCAAATTAGCTTTACAGTACCTAGTGGCAAAGTTGGTATTTTACTGGGGCCGAATGGTGCAGGTAAGTCTACAACCATCAAAAGCATTGCAGGATTATTGCGCTATGAGGGTGAAATAAAGATTAATGGTTTACCATCAAAGTCAGTAGAAGCAAAGAAGATATTTGCCTATGTACCGGAAATTCCAGCGATGTTTGGGGCATTAACAGTGATGGAACATATTGAATATGTACGACGTGCATACCGTTCTCAAATTACAGATGAGGAAGTGGAAGCGTTACTTACTCGCTTTGAAATGTCTGATAAAAAGGATAAGCTTGGGGATGAATTATCAAAAGGTATGATGCAAAAAGTAAGTATTATTTGTGCATTATGTATTAAACCTGAAGTGATTTTATTTGATGAGCCAATGGTTGGTCTAGATCCAGCAGCCATCAAAGAACTTAAAAAAGTTATCTTCGAAATGAAGGATAGAGGTGTAACTGTTCTTTTAAGTACACATATGCTTGAAATGGTACAAGAGTTATGGGATACGCTATACATCATGGACCATGGTAAAGTAATTGGAACTTACGAAAATGATGGTACACAAAATCAAAATATTGAAGACTTGTTCTTCTCACTGACAGATAAAGAAGATGAGAAGGAGTCAGAAGAATGAATTCCTTATTTTATTTACATAAGCGCATTTTAATAAATGGATTTAAGCGTTCGATGCGAAAGCCCGCTTTTGTGTTAATGTTAATTGCTACGATTGCTTATTTTGCCTTGATATTATCTGGGTATAAGGGTTTATTTCAAAAAATAGGTATTACGGATGCGTCTGAATATATAGTATTGTTCATGTTATTACAGCTCTATTTAGGCGTTCCAGGACTCATTCAATACTTTAAGAGAAAAGGCCTTATATTCCGTAAAGCAGATGTTCAATTTGTTTTCCAATCACCAATCCATCCAAAATTAATTCTGTTGTTTAGCGGTCTTAGAAGTGTTGTTATTTCATCAATCTTCTTTATTGTTTTATGTGTTTTTGGATGTATTTTATATCCAAGCTACACGTTACAGTTTGTGATGTATGCAGCAATTTATCTAACATTTGATTTCTTTATTGAAATGAGTTTGGTTATCTTATGCTATGGCAATGAAACAATTCCAAATCATTTGATACGTTTTGTATCCTATATTTTGTATGTGTTGTTAGGTGCTTTGGCTATTGGTTTCTTGTTAGTCGTGTTAGATCAAGGATTTCATATTTCAATTCTTGTTAAGTATCTACAGTCTCCATTTATTAAGTTGTTTCCACTGTTTGGTTGGAGTATTGGCTTACTACAATGGATTTTCTATGGCTATCACTGGAGTAATGTTGTAGGTACTGTGTTATTTATAATTTCTGCACTAATACTACCAATTCTTGCATATAAATCCAAATGTGAAGGAGCTTACTTTGAAGAGGCGGAACAATTCTCTGATGAGTACGAACAAGCAATAGAGAAAGCTAAATCGGGTGATGTCGCAATTGTAGGAGCTAAGCCTAAGAAGTACATGAAAGCTTCTATAAAATATAAAGGATATTATGCAAAGGCAATCTTCTATCGCCAATTATTAGAATATAAAAAGAATCGATTCTTCATTTTCTCTGTGCGTTCATTCTTATTCTTATTGGGTGGTATAATACTTTATTTCTTATCTCATGACATTCGTTTTATGAGAGATATCATGCATGTTCGTTTATTTGTGATTCCAATAATCGTTACGTATTTTATTACGTTTTTTGGAATAGTGCGTTCAAAATGGATGAAGGAATTACAGAATTACTATACGTTCTTACTTCCTGATTCAAAGATTCATAAAACATGGAATGCAACAAAAATTGAACATATTAAAGCTTTTGTGGATACGATGCTAATTGCGATTGTTGGTGGTGCAGCTTTAGATTTGTCACCTCTACAAATACTTTTAACAGGGTTAGTAGGTGTCAGTGTTAATGCAAGTCGTATTTATATTAATATGATGGTGCAGACGATTATTTCACCTGCAATTGGTGATTTTAAGGTATTCGTACAGTTTATTGATATGTTTCTGATGTTAATTAGTACAGCTGCTTCTGTATTTGTTGCAGTAGTATCTATGATATTCTTTAACAATCCAGAAGCTGCATTCTTAGGCTTGATAATCACAAGTTGTATAATGGCAATTATTGCATTCTTCTTATCATCATTTGCGTTTGAAAAGATGGAAGTGGTTGAATAAGGAGTTTATAAAGATTTTATAAAATATAAATTTTGCCCTATTTCTTTTCAAAATATTGCATGATATAATCACTAAACAGGAGGATGATTATGATAGTTGTATACACATCTCCAGGATGTGCAAGTTGCCGTAAAGTTAAACAATGGTTAAAAGATCGTAATCTTCCATTTATAGAGAAGAACATCTTTAAAACATTGTTAAATGATAACGAAATAAAGCACCTATTGATGAGAAGTGAAAATGGTAGTGATGATATCATCTCCAAGCGTTCTAAAATTATTCAAGAATCTAATGTTGATATCGATTCAATGAAGACAGATGAATTAATCACTTTTATCAAGCGTAATCCTAGTGTATTAAAACGCCCAATCATTTTGAGTGAGAATAACTTCCAAGTCGGCTATGACGAAGAAGAAATCGGTGTATTTGTACCGGTAGAATTACGTCGTTTGGCGGATCATAGTTGTAATGAAACCTGCCCGAATTTCAAAGCTTGTCAAACAATGCAAACAGCATTTCAGAAAGAAGTCCATTAGGACTTCTTTTGTTGTATAATAAGCAGTATGAAAAAAGTACTCGTAGGTTTATCAGGTGGTGTAGATAGCGCCGTCGCAGCATATTTATTACAACAGCAAGGTTATGATGTGACCTGTGCTTTTATGCGTAACTGGGATTCCGTCGCAAATGAAGATTTTAGTGGAAATCCAACGTTATATGATCCAGTATGCCCACAAGAAGCTGACTATAAGGATGCGGCTGATGTAGCTAGTAAGTTGGGTTTAGAACTTTTACGTATCGATTTTATTAAGGAATATTGGGATGATGTCTTTCAAACATTTATTGACGAATATAAGTTAGGCAGGACACCAAATCCAGATATTTTGTGTAATCGTTATATTAAGTTTGATAGTTTTATGAAGTTTGCAAATGAAAAGGGATTTGATACTGTTGCAACGGGTCACTATGTAAGACTTGGTGAAGAAGGTGACCATCATGTTTTATGTAAAGCAGTTGATCATAATAAAGACCAGTCATACTTTTTAACAGAGATTCGTCGTGAAGTATTAGAACACGTTTTATTCCCACTTGGTGAAATTGAAAAGCCTGAAGTTCGCCGCATAGCGGAAGAACTTGGTTTATCGATTGCTAAAAAGAAGGATTCTACTGGTATTTGTTTTATTGGAGAGCGTCACTTCCGTGAGTTCCTCAGTAATTATCTTCCAATGAAATCTGGGGATATTATCGATGTAACAACTAAACAGAAAGTAGGTACACATCAAGGTGTTATGTACTATACCATCGGTCAAAGAAAAGGGTTAGATATTGGTGGTATTGGACCTTTCTTTGTGGTAGGAAAAGATGTATTCAAAAACGAACTATATGTTGTTGATTCTCGCCATCAAGACTTGTTATATGCTACATCATGCTTGGTGACGGGTGTAAACTGGCTAGCTGATCGTACATTACCATTACAATGTCATGCGAAGTTTAGATATCGTCAAGCGGATAATGATGTAGAACTTGTAGTAAATAAGGATGGTACTTTAACTGCTTTATTCCCTGAGGGTATTCGTAGTATTACTCCTGGACAAGAGGCTGTATTCTACGATGGTGATGTAATGTTTGTTGGAGGTAAGATTGAGAAAGTCTTTAAAGATGGGGTCGATCTTATGGAACACGTAAAATCACTTGTACATCCTGATACAGATAAATAAGGAGATTCATGGACGATTCATTGATTACGTTAACAGGTAAATTCACATATATTCTCTTCCGTAACGAAGGGAATTTTTATACTGCTGCGAAGTTTGAAGTCAATGATGAAAAGGGAAGAGTTATATCTGTAACTGGTAATATTCCAGAGCTTGTGACAGGTATACAGTATCGTATCAATGGAAATTATATTGAACATCCACGTTATGGTATGCAGTTTCAGATACAGACATTAGCCAAGCTATTACCGACCGAAAAGGATGGTGTTGTACGCTATTTATCTGGAGTAAATTTCCATGGTATTGGCAAAAAGACAGCTGAGAAAATTGTAGAAACATTAGGTGAAGACTGTTTATCGTTGATACGTGAAGATAGTTCTCTATTAGAAAAAATGGCAGAACTATCTAAGCGCCAAATCAATGTCATCATCGAAGGTTTGCAAATTGATAATGGGATGGAAGAACTTGCGAAATTTCTAAACATTCATGGTTTAAGTCAAAGAAATCTTGCTAAGATTACACGTATCTATGGCAAAGAAGCATTAAGTAAATTAAATGAAAATCCATATCGATTAATTGAAGAAGTAGATGGTTTTGGTTTTAAAACGGCAGATAAGATAGGTAAAAGTTTAGGTATTAGCGATACTGATCATCGACGTTTATACGCACTTCTTATTTCGCTTGTGAGTGATTTATGTATGCGTGATGGTAATAGTTATGTACGGCTTGAAACATTAGAGACTGTATTCTTTAAAGAACTAGGTTCTTTAAGCTGTGATTTTGAAGCGATATTTGATGAAGCAATCCTCAAACATCAACTCTATCGTGAAGAGAATCGTGTATTCCCAATCGCACAGTATGATGCAGAAATCGGTATCGCTAGATTTTTAGCAGAGTTTCCATATCAATTCATGGACCCTTATGATCCTAAATTATTACTTTCTTATCTAGAAAATATACAAGAACATCTAGGTATCACGTATGATGAAACACAGATTCAAGCGATAGAAGTCTTCTTTGAAAGACCATTTATGATAATGACCGGCGGTCCTGGTACTGGTAAAACGACAGTCGTAAATGCGATGATTAAGTTATTTAAACTGATGTATCCATCATCGTCAATTATCTGTGCTGCACCAACTGGTAGAGCCGCAAAACGATTAGCTGAAGTAAGTGGTGTTAATGCAACTACAATTCACTCCTTATTACAATGGGACCTTGAAACAAATACGTTTGGGAAAAATGAGGATGAGCCTATCTTGGCAGATTTATTAATTATTGATGAGTTCTCGATGGTCGATAACTGGTTGTTCTATAATTTGTTACTAGCAAGTAAAAGAATTAAAAAGATCTGTATTATCGGTGATAAAGATCAGCTACCAAGTGTCGGTCCAGGATGCGTGTTGCGTGATTTAATGCAATCAAATGAATTCTCGGTAATTGAATTAAAACACATTTACCGTCAACAATCTGATAGCGATGTCATTAATTTAGCGCATGCAATCAACACAGGTAATGTAACGTTCGAAAACTATCATCACGATGTGAAATTCTTTGCATGCATGCCTGAAGAGATTCGTCGTAATATTTTAATGATGGTTGATGATGCTTTACAAAAGGGATACTACATCGATGATATTCAGATATTATCTCCAATGTATGCAGGTGTAGCAGGAATAGATTATCTAAATAATGCACTTCAAGAATCATTTAATCCACCATCTAAGAATAAAGCAGAAGTTAAATCAGGATATATAACTTTCCGTGAGGGTGATAAAATTTTACAGTTAAAGAACCAACCTGATGACGATGTGTACAATGGGGATATAGGTGTTTTAGTAGAAATCATTGACGCAAAGCATGCGGAAGATCATAAAACAACCATTATCTGTCAGTTTGGTGAAATCATTGTTGCGTATAAACCAGAAAACTGGATTAATATTACACTAGCATACTGTATCAGTGTGCACAAATCACAGGGTAGTGAATATCCAATTGTTATCATGCCTATTATTCGCAGACATGCGGGCATGTTACAACGAAAATTGATATATACAGCTGTCACAAGAGCACGTAAAGCATTAATCATATTAGGAGAATTAGACGCGTTTAAGCGTGGTATTCAAGTGTTGGAGCTTCATCCTCGTGAGACAACTCTAACCCAAAAAATACAACAGTTTGTAAATGGTGATTATGGATTTTAAAAGGTGAGATTTTTCTCACCTTTCTTCTTTTTTCTTAAATGAATCTTTGACTTTGTTAAATTGTTCTTGGAGTTTTGAAATATAGTCACTTGCGAGTAAGTTACTACTATTGGAAATCATATTACCAACTAAACG
>JABZMB010000108.1 GCA_015256455.1 Solobacterium sp.
TTACCACCATTGATTTCAATCTGTACATCATAGTTTGTTGCTTTTTCAGATGCGTTGATACCATCATCTGTAGCATAGATTTTGATTGTACCATCGTTGATTTGTACATATGTACCTTCGATACCTTCTACTGCGTTGATATCAAATGTACCACCATCAATCTCTGTAATTGTTGTGCCTTGGATACCATCATCTTCAGAGTTGATTGTAAAGTTACCACCAGCGATGTATACATAACCAGTTGCTAAATCATCTTCATTTTCAGAATGGAAACCATCCTTTGTCGCGTTGATGTTAAACGTACCGTCTGCAATACGAATACTGTTAAGAGCTTTGAATCCATGCTTTGTAGTATTCACGTTATAAGTACCACCAGTAACCTTTAAGTCGTTATTGGAAGCAACGCCATTTGCAGAAGAGTCGATATTTAATGTACCTAAACCATTTAGAGTAATATTTGTTTTTGCAAAGATTACGGCATCGATATCATCACCGTTGTCTTCAGTAAATTCACCAGTAACCTTTAGGTTATTTGTTGAGTTTTGTGTTGTAGTTACATATACGTTTTTAGCGTTAACTGTATATACAGCAGGCTTGTTTGTATTTGTGATAGATACGTTATCAAATACGAGATGTACACCTGCATCGGCAGAAGCGTTAACGATTACCGTGGAATTTGTTGCAGAACCGGTAATAACATAAGTACCAGCTGTATCGATAGTAACATCCTTACCATCTTCTAAAGAAATCTTCTTTGCGTTTGTAGTATCGACAGTCTGTGTAAGATCTGTTTGTGTAAACATATTTGTTGTATCTAAAGGAGAATTCTTTGAATAGTTAAGAGTAGTATTCTTTTGTGTAGTCGTTGTTGTTGCTGTATTTGTAGTAGGGGCAGTTGTGGCTGTCCCATTAACTGCTTGCTTGTTGCAACCGGCTACTGCTAAGCCAAGTGCTACGATTGGCACAATTGCTATTCTTTGATATAGTTTTGTTCCGTTCATTTCTGTTAACCTCCTTTGGTTGTTTTTAATATATCGGTGGAATGTGAACATCATTTGAACAAGTCGTGATAGTTTTCTAAATATAGCGTGCTATATAAAATCTTTGTTAAGATTGTAAATCAATCTGTTTCATTGTGATAGAGTAGCCAAAATAGTATAATTAGTACATATTGATGAGCATTATTTTAAAAGAAGGAGAGAATGATGAGAATTGGATTTCTAACAAATGTATATCCGTTGGATAAGCAAAGTCGAATTTCATCATTCTATAAGTGGCTAAAAGAGAATAAACAAGATGTAATATTGATTACTTGTTATAGTGAAACTTATAAATATGATAAGTATCATAAAGTTTTGTCATTACCATTTCAAAATTTAAATGATGTGATGGAGTTAAAAGAATTTCGTTTTGATCTTCTTCAAGCAACATTTTATGATCCGCTCATTGATCTCTGTAATACACAATTAGAACTTCCTGTATTCGCAAAAGAAGTGATTCGAAATAAGTTTGAAGATATATTTACTCAATATCAAGATGCTTTAGAATCGTATTACATTTGTAGTGTAGACCTACAGAAGAAATACGCAAAGTTAGTAATTGAAATTAATCCAAATCTAACAAAAGAGATTCAAGTAACATTGGATGATTACGTTCAGTATGGACTAAGAAAAGGTATTACAATTACCAAAAAGCAGTTACATATCTTCGAGAAACATATTGATTCTGAGCAGCTTTATCAAAGATGTTTACGCAAACTATCATTAAAAGATAGAACTATCTATGAGATGCGTAGGTGGTTAAAAGAAACAGAACTTGCGGATTATCAAGAAGTCAATGCTTTGATAGATAAGCTTATACAAAAAGGATATTTGGA
Organism: Solobacterium sp.; assembly: GCA_015256455.1. Lineage (GTDB taxonomy): Bacteria > Bacillota_I > Bacilli_A > Erysipelotrichales > Erysipelotrichaceae > Bulleidia. The sequence continues at coordinate 1,877 of JABZMB010000108.1, forward strand.
TGATGAAAAACTTTGTATTGAACAAATACAAGCATTATCAAATAGCTTATATGGACCAAAACAAATTATCTCTAAATTAAAACAACGTGGCATAAATGAAGATTGTATCCTTGCATGCATGGAACAATCAAAAATAAAGGAATATGATTATGCACTCGCGTATGCCACAAAGGCTTTAAAACAAAGTCAGAAGTCATCAGTCATAAAGACGAAAAATACAATTCGTAATAAACTAATGACGAGAGGTTATTCAAACAGTGTGATTGATAAAGTTATCTTAGAGTTAGATTATTCCTCAAATAAAGAAAATGAAGATGTACTTTTAGAAAAGTTAATTAAGAAAGCTATAAAGCGATATGAGAGAAAATATCAAGGATATGATTTAAAGACACGTATCTATCGTTATTGTTTAACGCAAGGATTTCATAGCGAGGATATTAATGTATTGATGGATAGAATGGAGTGGAGTCATGACGAAGATTAACGAATTTGAAGTAGGTAAGAGATATGTCTTGCCACTATTAATAAAAGATGTAAAGAACGGTACAACAAATAAAGGTGCCCAGTATTTATCTCTAGTTGTACAGGATAGTTCAGGTACGATTGATGGTAAATTTTGGGATGTCAAACAAGAGGATAAAGATATTGTTCAAGTTGGTTTAGTACAAGAAGTAAGCTTTGAAGTATTAGACTATAACCATAA
>JABZMB010000041.1 GCA_015256455.1 Solobacterium sp.
GCAAAGTGTAATTTTCAAATAAAATAAAAAATTCACAAATTAAATTGATAATTTTTGTTATTTTATTTGTACTAATTAGTATAAATTAAAAACAAATATAAATAAAAATGACAATTGTATAAAATTAAATAGTTTAAAAAAGTGGCTATAGATAGCCACTTTTTTACATCTTCTAGTTTCCGGACAACGTAAAATTAAAAGTATATACAGTAAATCCTTAAGAATTTATAAAGAGGATATGCGTTGACGGTCAATTTGCATGGTGATATTATTTTTTCATCGGAAACGCGAAAGCGCTTTCCACAGTTTCAAAGCCAAATAATTCAGGGGAGGAAAGAAAACTTTTATGAAGAAATTATTTGCGGTTATGACTTCTGCAGTCGTAGCACTATCACTCGTTGGTTGTGGTCCTAAGACGAGCAGCACAGGCGGAAGCTCTAGCACAGAATCAACAGTTTCAAACGCTGATAAGCCATTAGTATGGTACAATCGTCAGCCATCTAACAGCACAACAGGTGAGTTAGATAAAGAAGCATTAAACTTCAACAAGGATACTTACTATGTAGGTTTCGATGCTAACCAGGGTGCAGAATTACAGGGTAAGATGGTTGCTGATTACATTGCAGCTCACAAGGATATCATCGACCGTAACGGCGATGGTGTTATCGGTTATGTATTAGCTATCGGTGACGTTGGACACAACGACTCTATCGCTCGTACAAGAGGTGTTCGTAAGGCTTTAGGTACAGCTGTTGAAAAGGATGGCGCTGTCGATGCTACTCCAGCAGGAACAAACACAGATGGTTCTGCTACAGTTGTTAAAGATGGTAAGGTTGGCGACCTCAAGGTTCGTGAACTTGCTTCTCAGGAAATGAAGAACTCTGCAGGTGCTACATGGGATGCTGCTACTGCAGGTAACGCAATCGGTACATGGTCAGCTTCATTCGGTGATGAAATTGACTTAGTTATCTCTAACAATGACGGTATGGGTATGTCAATGTTCACAGCATGGGCTAAGGAAAAGAAGGTTCCTACATTCGGTTACGATGCTAACAGTGATGCAGTAGCTGCTATCGCTGAAGGTTACGGCGGAACAATTTCTCAGCATGCTGACGTTCAGGCTTACTTAACATTAAGAGTATTACGTAACGCTTTAGACGGTGTTGATATCAAGACAGGTATCGCTACAGCTGACGAAGCTGGAAACGTTCTTGAAGAAGGCGTTGACTACGTATACAATGAAGCAGATCGTTCATTCTATGCATTGAACCTTGCTGTTACAGCTGATAACTACAAGAACTTCATGGATGCTACTAAGACATTTGAACCAGTATCTAAGGAAGTTAAGAGCGAAACTAAGAAGGTTTGGTTGGACATCTATAACGCTTCAGACAACTTCTTAAGCTCAACATACCAGCCATTACTTGAAAAGTATGATGACTTACTACACTTGGATGTTGAATACATCGGTGGTGATGGCCAGACTGAGTCAAATATCACAAACCGTTTAGGAAACCCAAGTCAATATGATGCGTATGCTATTAACATGGTTAAGACAGACAACGCTACATCATATACTTCACTCTTAAAGTAATTCAGTAAGATTTTCTAAGAGGCTAGCAGGTAGGCTTTTGAAAACCTGGTAGCCTCTTTCTAAGTAGTTTGTAGTTAACCATACTGCTTATGATTTTTAGTTAAACAGGGGTAAATCAATTATGTCAGAAAGAAATGACAATTTAATCTTGTCGATAAAGGGCATGTCGAAATCATTCGGCAGAAACAGAGTACTTGATCACATCAATTTAGATGTGAAACCCGGCTCAATTATGGGTCTCATGGGTGAAAATGGTGCCGGCAAATCCACTATGATGAAGTGTTTGTTCGGTACATATCAAAAAGATGAAGGAAGTATCTTCCTAGATGGAAAAGAAGTAAGTTTTACTGGTCCAAAAGATGCGCTTGAAAATGGTATTGCGATGGTTCACCAAGAATTGAATCAGTGCTTAGAGCGTAGTGTTATTGATAACCTATTCTTAGGACGTTATCCAGTAAACTCTTTAGGTGTTGTTGATGAAGGAAGAATGAAGAAGGAAGCTTCTGAGTTATTCCGTAGCTTAGGTATTACAGTCAATTTGACACAGCCAATGCGTACGATGTCCGTATCTGCTCGTCAGATGTGTGAAATCGCAAAGGCTATTTCGTATCATTCCAAGATTATTGTTTTGGATGAGCCTACATCATCATTAACAGAACCAGAAGTTAAGAAGTTATTCCAGATGATGCGTAAGCTACGTAGTCAGGGTATTTCCATTATCTATATTTCTCATAAGATGGATGAAATTTTTGATATATGTGATCAGGTGTCTGTATTGCGTGATGGTAAGATGATCATGACAAAAGATATTACTGACACAAATATGAATGACTTGATTGCGGCGATGGTTGGACGTTCTCTTGATAACCGTTTCCCTCCGGTTGATAATACACCAGGTGAAACGATTCTTTCTGTCAAGGATCTTTCTACGAAGTTTGCGCCTTACCTCGATGACGTTAGTTTCGATGTTAAGGAAGGTGAAATCTTCGGCTTGTATGGTCTAGTTGGTGCTGGACGTACAGAGTTAATGGAAACAATCTTTGGCGTTCGTACAAGAGCAGCAGGTCGTGTTTATTACAATGGCAAGCTCATGAACTTCGATAGTGCAAAAGAAGCCATGGACAATGGATTCGCTATGATTACCGAAGAAAGAAAGGCTAACGGATTATTCTTAAAGAGTGATTTAACTTTCAATACTTGTATTGCAAATATGGATCACTATAAGAATGGTATTGTTGTATCTGATGAGAAGATGAAGAAGGCAACAGTTAAGCAAATTGCCTTAATGCATACAAAGTGTATGGGACCAGATGATGCAATTACATCACTATCTGGTGGTAACCAACAGAAGATCATCTTCGGTAAGTGGTTAGAAAGAAATCCAAAGGTATTTATGATGGATGAGCCAACTCGTGGTATCGACGTTGGTGCAAAATACGAGATTTATGATTTAATTATCAAGATGGCGAAGATGGGTAAGACAATTATTGTATGTTCATCTGAAATGCCAGAGATTCTCGGTATCACAAATCGAATCGGTGTTATGTCCAATGGACGTCTTGCCGGAATCGTTAATACAAAAGAGACAAATCAGGAAGAACTCCTGAGACTCAGCGCAATGTATTTGTAATCGGAGGGGTTAGACATGAGTCAAAATAACGAAAAATTAGGGGCAGAGATTCTCTCTGTTGATCAGGAAGAAAGCCTACTAAAACCAATTACGGACCACGTAGGTAAGATTCAAGCACAAATCGATGAATTACGTAAAGATGGAACAGATAAGACAGTTGAGTTACTAAACGTAATTCAGATGACAAAGAACGATAAGAGCTTATCAAAGAGCGAAAAGGAAAACCGTATCGCTGAGGCTAAGAAGGCTTTAGAAGCTGCTCAACAAGTTGAAAAAGCAAATAAGCCAGCTGTAGATAAGTTAATCAATGAAGGCGTTACTTATTTAAATCAGCATTTTGAAAAGGAATACTATTCAAAGGTTGTCGCAAGTTGCGCTGCTGAAAAAACTCTTGCCGCAAAGAGATATAGCGATCTTTTAGCTGAACTAAAGAATGTTCATGCACAGAATCTTTCTAAGATTACTGGTAATGACGCTGATGCAAAACAAGAACTCAAAGATGAAAAGTATGTATATAAGAATAAAGTCTTTGATGCAAAATTAACATACCAAAAGGAATTACAAGCAATTAAGGATCGTAAACACGAAGCGTTTATTCAACGTTATCATTTAATCGATCTATTGAAGATGTCTAAGTTCAGCTTTGCTGAAACACAGGTACAGAAGATTGAACATTACTTATATACATTCAACCGCAAGGATTGGTTATTACGTAATGGTCTATATCTAGTCATTATTCTTGTATTTATTGGCTTAGGTATCGTTACTCCAATTATCAAGAAAACTCCTTTATTTACAGTCAATAACATCTTAAATATCTTACAGCAGGCATCTCCAAGAATGTTCTTGGCATTAGGTGTAGCTGGTGTGATAATGCTTGCAGGTACTGACTTATCCATCGGACGTATGGTGGGTATGGGTATGGTAGCTTCAACAATTATCATGCATAAGGGTATTAACACTGGTGCTGTATTTGGTAAGGTGTTCGACTTTACAAATCTTCCAATTGGCCTAAGAGCAATCATGGCACTTGTTGTATGTATTATCTTATGTACAATCTTTACTTCCATTGCTGGTTTCTTCAAGGCGAAGTATAAGATGCACCCATTTATTTCATCTATGTCTAACATGTTAATCATCTTCGGTATGGTTACATATGCGACAAAGGGTGTATCCTTCGGTGCTATCGAAAATGATATTCCAGCAATGATTATTCCAAAGATTGGTAACTTCCCAACAATTATCTTATGGGCTGCTATAGCTGTAATTGTTGTATGGTTTATTTGGAATAAGACAACATTTGGTAAGAACCTATATGCAGTGGGTGGAAACCCAGAAGCTGCTGCTGTATCAGGTATTGATGTATTCAAGGTAACAATCATGGCATTCGTTATGGCTGGTGTACTCTATGGATTTGGTGCATGGTTAGAATGTAACCGAATGGTAGGTTCCGGTTCTGCTGCGTATGGTCAGGGTTGGGATATGGACGCTATTGCTGCTTGCGTAGTAGGTGGTGTATCCTTCTCTGGTGGTATCGGTAAGATTTCTGGTGTTGTTGTCGGTGTAACAATCTTTACAGCTTTAACATACTCATTAACAATCTTAGGTATTGATACAAACCTTCAGTTCGTATTCGAAGGTCTCATCATCTTAGCTGCGGTAACATTGGACTGCTTAAAGTACGTTCAAAAGAAGTAATTCAATTTGCGGAAACCAGAAATGGCTTCCGCTTTTTTATATGTTTATTCTCGGGTATAATACTGATATGGAAATCAATGAACTAAAAGAAAAATATTATTCTATAGACAATAGTTATGAACGCTATATGTTACTTCAAGAATACCAAAATGATCATGGTATAGATGAAATTGTAAAAGGTATGTTGGAAGTATTACTGAAGCGTTATGGAAATGCAAAGTTAAGAAAACCTGCTGATCATTTTATGCATGCATGTTTAATGATGAAGGTGATGGCTGACGAAAGTTTTGGAAGCCTTACACTTACAAAGAAAAAGCAGGAATATCAACAATTCCTACGAGAACTAGCGCTAAATGATGAACAATCTGAATATCTAATTGCAGAGTGGAAACATCTGGCTAGAACCTACATTCGTTTAAGTAAAAAGAACAATTCAAAATCATACTTCTTTGGAATGGGGAAGCGCGATGAACATGTAGTTGTTGGAAATGTGGCAGATGAAATCATAAGTATCTTTGTCCGCTTACCAAAACGACTAGGATACTCAAAAGAAGTTGCAGGTTTGTGTCAGGTAGTGATGGATACATTCCTAGAAGAGTTTCCAAATGATGAGGAAGTATTAAATCGTGCAATGAAAAAGTGAACCAATTGGTTCACTTTTTGATTTAGTCAGCGATTGCAGCGTCTAAAGCAATCTTCATCATATCTGTGAAGGCTGTTTGACGTTGTTCAGCAGTTGTAATTTCTGGTGATACAAAGCTATCAGAAATTGTTAGTAAGCAAGCTGCGTTCTTTCCTAAGACATTTGCATTTGAGAATAGTGCAAAACTTTCCATTTCAACACCTAAGCAATGTAGTTCATCTACTACCTTTGGTAGGTATGTAACGTTCTTTTCGCGATAGAATACGTCAGATGAATGAATTAAACCTTCAGTAATCTTCATTCCAAGATTTTCTGCAGCCTTTTTAATCTTTTCATTTAATTCTGCAGATGGCTTAATTGTATCACTTGTATTTCCGCACTGTTCTCTTGCGAATGAAGATTCGGAATAAGCTGCATCTGCTAGAATTACATCAAATAATTTTAATTCTGGTTGATAAGCACCAGCAGAACCGATACGAATAATGTTTTCTACATCATATTCTGTAAATAACTCGTAAGAGTAGATGCCGATAGATGGCATTCCCATTCCTGATGCCATAACGGATACAGGCTTACCTTTCCAAGTTCCTGTGTATCCTTGAACACCGCGTACGTTATTAACTAATACTGGATTCTCCAAGAATGTTTCAGCAATAAACTTCGCACGAAGTGGATCACCTGGCATTAAGACTGTTTTTGCAAACTGGCCTTTTTCGGCACTGTTATGTGGTGTAGACATGATTAATCCTCAACTTTCTTTTCTCTATTATACATGATTTATAGCCAATCTGTATGCATGTATTGTTTATGATCTAGTGTGTAAACTGTAAATCCATCTTCGTTGATAATGGCGTATGTTCTTGGATGGTTTTCTTTTGGTAAAGAGATGGATCCTGGGTTTAAAAGTAAGATGCCATCTTTTTCATAAGCAGTTGGAATATGCGTGTGACCTGAAAGGAAACTATCTCCCACACTTAGGGTAGGTAGATTATTTGGACTATATACATGGCCGTGTGACATAAAGATTTGATGTGCTCCATGGAAAAGGATATTGTAGTCAGCAGTAATTGGAAAGTTCAGTACCATCTGGTCTACTTCCGCATCACAGTTACCACGTACTGCAATAATCTTATCTTTGAATGCATTCATAATTGAAATGACTTCTTTTGGGGCATAGTCGCTTGGTAAGTCATTTCTCGGACCGTGATATAAAACATCCCCTAGGCAGAGAATTTTATCTACGTGATGATATGAGAAGGCCTCTTCCATTGCTTTAGCACCTGAAAGAGCACCGTGAATATCGGATACTACTAAAAATGTCTGTGGATTCGTCATATTTCATATACCTCTGCCACTAATATTAGCATATTTTGCGTGTTATAATGTTTACAAGAAGGTAGGGTATATGAAAAATAAGTGTATTGTCGTAGGAGTAACAGCAGGGATTGCTGCATATAAAATTTGTCAGTTAGTTTCCTCACTGAAAAAGCAGGGAAATGAAGTTCATGTCATTATGACAAAGGAAGCAGAGAAGTTTGTAACGCCTCTAACATTCCAAACACTCAGTAGTCAAAAGGTCATTACAGATATGTTTACAGTGGATTATACACCAGATGTTCATCATATCTCACTAGCGAAGAAGGCTGATTTATTTGTCGTGGCGCCAGCTACCGCAAATATTATTGCGAAGATTGCACATGGCTTAGCGGATGATATGTTAACGACTACATTCTTAGCTTCGACATGTCCAAAGTTAATTGTTCCTGCAATGAATACAAATATGTTAAATAATCCAATCACACAGGATAATATTGCGACATGTCAAAAATACGGTATACATGTAATGTACAGTGGTGCTGGATATCTTGCTTGTGGTGATATAGGTGCAGGACGTTTACCTGAACCAGAAGAAATCGAAGATGCGATTGCGTCTATTGTAGAAGCAGACCGTTATCTAAATGGAAGACATGTTGTGATAACTGCAGGTGCTACGCAAGAAAAGATTGATCCAGTACGATATATTACAAATCATTCAACTGGAAAGATGGGTTATGCATTAGCGAAGGAAGCACGTAATGCAGGTGCTAGGGTAACACTAATTTCAGGGAAGACAAACTTACCAAAACCATATGGTGTTGATGTTGTAAGTGTGATAAGTGCAGCTGATATGGCTAAGAGTGTTATTGATAATTTCGAAAAAGCTGATGTTCTAATTATGTCTGCGGCAGTTGCGGATTATACACCAATTGAAAAGGCAGAACAGAAAATCAAAAAGACAGATGGTGATTTATCCATCGCTCTTAAACGTACACAGGATATTCTTTTAACAATCGGACAGAAAAAGCGTGAAGACCAGATAGTGATTGGCTTTGCGATGGAAACAGAAAATCTTTTAGAAAATGCCGCAAAGAAATTACAAGAAAAGAATGCAAATTACATTATCGCAAATAGTATCCGTGAACCTGGCGCTGGTTTTGGTGTAGATACAAATATTGTCAAAATTATTTCATCAACAAGTGTAGAAGATTTAGGATTATTATCTAAAGATGAAACAGCGAAAGAAATATTGCGCCATTGCCTAAAGAAGTGAGGACAACTATGTTATTAACAATTGATGTTGGAAATACAAATATTTCCATGGGAATTCTTGATGGAGAAAAGATTGTTGGTCGTTATCGTCTTATGACACAAACGACACGTACTAGTGATGAGTACGGTTTCTTCATTACAACATTCTTAAATACATTACAGTTAAAAGCTACGGATATTACTGGCATTATTATTTCTTCCGTTGTTCCAAAACTAATGTATTCTTTAACTTCTGCAGTGATTAAATATTTACATCAAAAACCAATGATTGTAACGAATGAGATGCAGATGGATATCAAACTTGATACAGAGGCACCTAGGTCAATTGGTGCAGACCGTATTGTGAACACAACCTATGCATGGAATACGTTTCATCGCTCATGCATTATTGTAGACTTTGGTACTGCAACGACCTATGACTACATTGATCAAAATGGTGTCTTCCGCTATGTTGTAATTCAGCCAGGTTTGGGTATCAGTCTGAATGCATTAACTTCTATGACGGCTAAGTTACCGGAAATTGAGATTGTAAAGCCAAAGTCTGTACTCGGTACCAATACAATTGAAGGTATGCAAGCAGGTGTTGTATATGGCTATATCGGTTCTGTAGAATACATTATTAAGACAATGAAGAAGGAACTCAATGATCCATCATGCATGGTTATTGCGACAGGTGGTTTAGGTAAGATTATCGCAAGTGAAACAGATGAGATTAATGCATACGATGCGGATATAGCATTTAAGGGAATGAAGATTTTATACGATATCAATAAGGGGAAAGACTATGAAAATCTTTGATTTACATGCGGACTTAGCAGAAGCTATTAAACCATTTTACACAGATGGTAAAACATCCATCTTAAAGAAAGATTGGAGTACTCGTTTTAAACAAGGACAGATTGCATATACTTCTGCAGCTAGTTTCTTTGTAGGAACAGAGAGCTGGCAAGAGATGCAAGATGTTGTTATGAAAGTGAAGAATGATATTACTGCCTCTGGATATAAAGTGATTTATACCAAGGATGATTTAGATGATGAGCAACAGGGGACAGCATTCTTAATGACCATTGAGGGAATGTGTGGTATTCGTGAAGATGTAGAAGAGAAGATTCAATGGTTATACGATGAGGGTAATCGAATTGGTTCTCTATGTTGGAATGATCAAAATGCATTAGCGACAGGTAACTCAGGCGATCCTACAAGAGGATTAACAGAACTTGGTAAGCAAGCAATTGCAAAGATGAATGAGTTACATATGATTGTGGATGTATCCCATGCAAATGAGAAGACATTCTGGGATATTCTATCCTGTTCAACGCAACCGGTAATTGCTACCCACTCAAATGCGAAGGGTCGTTGTTTTGTGGAAAGAAACCTTACAGATCAACAGATTCGTGCTATTGCAAGTAAAGATGGCTTAATTGGTATGAATGCATGTTGTTCATTTATTCATACAGAGCAACAAAAACAAGATGCACTACATCTAGCAAAACATGCAAAGTACGTAGCAGATCTTGTTGGAGTAAAACATGTTGCTTGTGGGTTTGACTTCGGTGAGTATTATAACGATGGTGAGGAGCATAATATGTATGGTCCTTCCCAGGCACAGAATTTCATCAAAGCATTGCAGCGTGTAGGATTTACAAGTGAAGAAATCAAAGATATTGCATATCGCAATGTTCTGCGCTTTCTAAGAAAATATATGTAAAAAGAAAAGCTCTTGTGCATTTTGCACAGGAGCTTAATTACTTCCAAAGAATATCTGGATAGATTCCAGCTTCCTTCATTTCAGCAATCTTTTCAACTACAAGTGGCTTATCTTCCTGATATGTTACACCAAACCATTGGTCTTTAGAGGAAAGTACTTTAACAGTGCACTTACCATCCTTAACCATCTGGCCAACTGTTGTAGGAATAACATATTCGCACTTCATTGGGTTAGATTCTAGATTTGCATGAATGAATTCATCAAAGTATACTTCCATGTCATCAAATACCTTAGGTGTAAATCCCCAGAAGTTCATAGATACTAATGCGTTAGGATCCATTTCTTTCCAAGTTCCGTTGTCATCATAAACAACCTTACCATCCTTACGAGCAATCTTCTGTACTTCAACAATACTTGTTAGATTACCGTTTTCGTCTTGTTGGCATACACCACGTGTCACTGTTCCATGGTCTGTAAGTGTGTTATTTGCGGCATAACCAACCATTGCGTAATGGTCATCACTTACTTCTGTTGTTAAGAAGTTATAGATAACTTTATATGCATCCTTGCCATAGAAGTCATCTGCGTTGATAATCGCAAATGGTCCGTCAACAACACCCTTACATGCAAGTAATGCATGTGTAGTTCCCCATGGCTTTTCACGTCCTTCAGGTACTGTAATATCAGATGGGACATTGTTAATATCCTGATATGCAAACTTTACATTCATTCCCTTAGATACGCGGTCTGTTAATGCAGCGTGGAATGCTTGTTCATGTTCACGACGGATGATGAGAACAACATCCTCAAATCCTGCTTCTTTTGCGTCATAGATAGAAAATTCTATGATTGGTTCACCATGGCTTCCGACTCCATCAATCTGTTTCATTCCACCATAGCGGCTACCCATTCCGGCAGCCAAAATAACTAATGTAGGCTTCTTCATTCTTAATCCCTTTCAATTTTTTCCTTTGATAATTATATCACGTAAGCACTTTCATTAATTCCTAATTTTTCATAAAATAATAAAAGAAAGAGGTTATTTATGAGAGAAATTGTACTAGCTTCACAAAGTCCACGAAGAAAAGAGTTGTTAGAGAAAACAGGATTCTCGTTTATCTGTGATCCGGCTGATATCGACGAGACAATAAATCTAGAGGCAGACCTTGTTGAAGAAAGTAAAAACTTATCCCGTCGTAAGGCAGAAACTGTATTGGAACGACATCCTGAAGCTATTGTTATCGGTAGTGATACTTTGGTTTTATGTGATAACCAAGTTATGGGAAAACCGGAAGATGATGAAGATGCTTTTCAAATGTTAAAGAAACTTCAAAACCATAAGAGCCAAGTGCTAACAAGTTTGTGCATCATTAGCCAAAAGAAATGTTTTACATACGCGTGTATCACGGATGTATATTTCTCAAAAATGAGTGATGAAGAAATCTGGAATTATATTCATACAGGGGAAACAAGAGATAAAGCAGGTGCTTACGCAATACAAGGATTTGGTGGTAGATACATCAAAGAGATTCATGGAGATTATTATGCCATTATGGGACTGCCTTTACATGTTGTTTATGATGAGTTGAAAAACAGTACTGATTATTGATTTTTAGGTGTAGTTTGTTATTATATAAAGGCTATGCCGCTTTAGTATAGTGGTAATACGCATCCATGGTAAGGATGAACGAGCAGTTCAATTCTGCTAAGCGGCACTTTATGAATTAAAGCCCTTCGAATGAAGGGTTTTTAATTTTGTTGGCAGTATTTTGGTAGGTTTTTATATAATCCAGACGTGAAAAGTTAGACACCACATTAAAAATGTGAAAGTTGAATTTATTCGTTCACAAAATTCTATAATGATATATGATTATTCCATAAGGAAGTGAAAAATGAAAAACAGTCTGTACGATAAGTTAGATTTTGCAATTGGGTATTACGGTATTTTTCCTGCTGGATTTAGAGGATCTAAGAAGCCAACAATTCATTTTGTTGAAGGTACTCCTGAGGAAATAAAATTGAAAGCTATAAAAGTTTGGGAAGAAATTTTAGAAGAAGCTGCCGAGCAACGCGCAAACGGCATTTTTACCGAAGAGAATATATATTTGTAAATCAAAACATGTAAATTTGTAAGAAGCATTCGCATAATCTTTAAATAAATACATGAAGAACAGTAAAATACAACTTTTGGTATTTTAAAATTATT
>JABZMB010000042.1 GCA_015256455.1 Solobacterium sp.
GCAAGTGCAGGAGGCCTAGATTTATTGGGTCTATATCTAAGTCATAAGTCAAAGAAGATCTCTGTAGGAATCTTTAATGTTATTTACAATATTATTCTATATACATTAATGGCACTTCTTTTTGATGTCTCAACTGCACTATATTCTATTATCTATATTGTTGTATTCTCTGTGACAATTGATCGTTGGCATTATCAAAATATTGAAGTTGAACTTATGATTTTCACACATGTGCCTGAAGTAAAACAGATGATCATGCATGAATATGCAAGAGGTGTTACTTGTTGGGATGGTAAAGGTGCATATACCAATAATCACACAGAAGTACTCGTCACAATTGTCGCAAAAAGTGAGGTTTCTTCCGTCCAAAGAGAGATTCGAAAACTTGATCCAAATGCCTTCGTAATCGCTCATACACGTGTTTCTGTATCTGGTGGATACCAAAAACGCCTAGTTTAACACTAAAAATACGATAAATAGTGGATTTATTTTTTCTTTGTGGTACATTTTGTATTGTAGAAATCGTGAGGAACATATGAAAACAACACATACAATTTTAATTGTGGATGACGATATTGATATTTTAGAAGCCCTTAAAATCTATTTATCCAAAGATGAGTATCGCTTATTAACAGCTCGAAATGGAAAAGATGCAGTTGATATTGTCAAAGCAGAAGATGTGGATTTAGTATTAATGGATATTATGATGCCTATCATGGATGGCATTAAAGCCACTGAAGAAATTCGTAAACTTACAAATATCCCAATTATCTTATTAACAGCAAAGAGTGAAGATAATGATAAGGTTGTAGGTTTAGATTGCGGTGCTGATGACTATATCACAAAACCTTTCAATCCATCTGAAGTCTTAGCACGTATTAACTCACAGTTAAGAAGATATCACCAACTTGGTGGTGTTAGTGCTGATACGAACGAGCTTGTGATTGGTGGAATCATTCTAGATGACTCCACAAAGAAAGTAACTGTTGATGATAACGAAGTTGCACTAACACCAATGGAATTTGGTATTTTAAAGATGTTGATGAAACAACCAGGAAAAGTATTTACTTCCTCTGAAATTTATAAAAATGTATGGAATGATGAACCAATTGGTAGTGAATCTGTTATCGCTGTTCATATCCGTCACTTACGTGAAAAGATTGAGATTGATCCATCTGAGCCAAGATATATCAAAGTAGTTTGGGGACAAGGCTATAAGATGGAGGATAATCATGAAAGAGTGCAGTAAAAAAAGATTACGTTCAAGTTATCTATGGAAAGTGATTGCTTTCCTTCTTTTTGCGCTTGCGGCTACACTAGATTTAATTGGTATGAATGCGATTGCGTACTTATCTACTGCTGGAGCCTATGATGGAATTTCCAGATATAGTGATACTGCGGACGCAAAAGCACGTGCAGCAGCCACCGCCAATAACTATGTTTTATATGCATTAAGCATTGATTCATTTTATGTTGATGGTACGAATCAAAGTTTTGACCGCGAAAACTCTAATCTTGCGGTAGAAATTTATGAAGTTGCTACGAATCAGCTAATCTATAAAAATTTTGATGTTGAAGAATCTACATTACATGGTACTGCCTATTTCTATGGTGATACTTCTGATGGCTATTTCCAGGATTACATTGATAAAAATAGTCAACCAACATACCGTATTGAATATGCACTTGCGAAGGATTTAAGCGCAAAAGATGATTTCTACTATTGTGATACGATTTATAACGTCCAGTATAAATTCCGTTATATTGTATTCCCAATTGAATTTCTCAGTATTATCGTCCTCATCGGTTCTGTCGTATTCCTATTCTATGGCGCAGGACACGTAGATGATAAACCAGGTATTACTTTGGCGTGGATTGATAAGGTTCCTCTTGATATCTTTGCCATTATTGTTTTAATTGTTTGGATAAATGCTAGTTATTATATTTATAATCATGGCTTCCCCGATATCGCAATCAACTTCTACCAACATGGATATTATTACGGTTTTGCGAAAGCTAGTATCATTAAGTACATCATGGTAATTATTGGAGGTGTAATCCCATTCCTGCAATTTACATTGTTATTCTTCTTAAGCCTTGCGACACGTATCAAATACGGCAATTGGTATAAGAATACATTAATCTACTATATTGGAACGATTCTCTCAAATCTTCTAGAGATTGGAGGATATTTCCCTACTTTCTTATTGGGTTCCTTCGTATTCTGGGTTGTATTCTACTTCTTAGTACAACTCCAGTTATATGTGTTGCTAGGTATCTTCTTATTTATCGCATCATATGCTCTATTCTGGCGTGCATATGAATCCGTACTCTTAAAGAAGGCAATTCATAAATTCGCAAATGGAGAGACTGATTTCTCATTTAGCACTTCAAATTTATCTAATTTCTTTAAAGTACAAGCGAAAGACCTATACAAGATTAAAGACTTTGCGGAAGCAGCTGCTAGAAAATCAATTCGCTCTGAACATTTGCAGAATGAATTGATTACAAATGTCAGTCATGATATTAAGACCCCTCTTACCTCAATTATTAACTATGTTCAACTTTTAAAAAATGTTGAAGATCCAGAACAAACTAAAAAATACATAGCAGTATTAGAAAAACAATCAAAACGTCTTCAAAAATTAACAGAAGATCTCATCGAAGCCTCTAAGGCAAGTACCGGTAATATTACCGTTAATATTATGCCAAATGATTTACATGAATTATTGGAACAGGCAATCGGCGAATACTCTGATCGTTTCGAAGCTTGTAAACTAGATATTGTGACAAATATTCCAGATAATGCACGTTCTGTCATGGCTGATGGAAGACTCTTGTGGCGTGTATTCTCTAATTTATTCTCTAACCTAGTAAAATATGCACAACCAGAAACTAGAGTCTATATCAATACTATTCGTACAATCGACAACAATATTATGATTTCAATTAAGAATGTTAGTCGCGAAGCACTCAATATTTCTGCAGAAGAGTTAACACAACGTTTTGTTCGTGGTGATGAATCTCGTCATAGCGAAGGTAGTGGACTAGGTCTCAATATTGTAGAGAACTTGGTAAACCTACAAAACGGTCATTTCAATATCGTTATTGACGGTGACCTCTTTAGAACAAACATTATCTTGGCCGCAAAACCTGAAGAAGCCACAAAGAAGAATTCTACAACAGAATCTAATTAGTCCTATCAAAATAAAGATGGAGATTACAATATTCTCCATCTTTTCTTATTCAATGTTGATTGCTTGATCATGATGTACAGACCATGCATACGCATCAATTGTTTTATCTGGGTAAATCAATTGTAGTGCTTTTCTATATGTATTGATTTGTTCGGTATACAAAGATTTAATCTTAGATATTTCGGCATTATCTGTCTTAAAATCAATCAGAATAATTCTATCTTCTAGGATTGACACAAAGTCCATAATACCATGTATCTTTTCTTTCTCTGTTTGTACATAAAAAGGATACTCATGATGAATCTCACCTTCTACAGCCTGTTGATAAATCTTTGAATTACCAAATGCCAGTAGATGTTTTCTTTCTGTTGAAGAGAGATCTAAGAATTCTAAATCCTCTTCATTAAATAATCTTGGTGGTAGTTGTTCAAAACATGCATGAATGTGTGTACCATATTCTCTTCCAGCATTTGTTTCTGTTAAGTCTAATGCTGGCAAACTACTACCAAACTCAGTAGAACTTGGTGTTAATACTTCCTTCTCTTCTATACTTGTATATCCATAGTGTGGAAGCTCTGTAACAGTCTCTGTTTCTTTATGCTCTAGGAATACATTCCATGATGGATCAATATCAAACTGCTTCATAATTGGTTCGTTTGCCATCGTGCTAAGAATTAATCCAGACATACCATTACGGATGAGTAAATCACCTAACATAAACTTCTTTCCACGATATGGAATTGGTTTTGGTAATGCGTCCACAATATAGAGTCTACGTACCGCACGTGTAACAGCGACATATAAGATACGAATAAATTCCTCCGCATCTTCAAGGTTTGCTTTGTATTCGATCGCATGTTTATGAATTGTCTTTCGTTTTGCACGATATGGATTAGTACATAAGAAGTTTAATCCTAGATATAAGTCATCATCGACATTGACAGCTTCAGCACTATCTCTAAACTGATTTGTTGCATTACTCCATAGGAATACATACTTATACTGCAGTCCCTTTGAGTGGTGAATTGTTGTGACGGTAACGATATCATCTGCCGAACCTTTTGAGACTGCTTCATTTGACACTTCATCTTCAACTGCTTTTAAGGCATTTAAGAATTCCGCAACTGAATGGTACTTCGCAGATACTGTCATTTCAAATAGATAGTCAAAGTTTGACTGTTGACTGATATTTAAACGATTGAAGTAAGTATTATGATTTGCAAGTTCTGATAACATTCTTGGAATACCATAGGTATCCGCAAGCTCTTTATACATCTTCAAATCATCATAGATACCAAACTCTTTAGCAACTGCTTTGATTGAACCGAGTCGTATCTTTGCCCTAGCAATTTCTTCATCACTATAGTTATAGAGATTAGAAACCATGCATGCAAATAGAGCTGAATCTGCCTCTTCATCTAGCATTGCAGTACATAATGCAATCACAGTCTGGCATAACTCTGAACGATAGAATCCTTCTCGTGTATCAATGCTATAAGGGATTCCCTTCGCTTCGAAGGCTGCTTTGAGATATGCTTTATCACCATGACTTCGTAAGAGTATCGCAAAGTCATGGAAGGATGGTAGTTTTGTATCATTCTTTTTTGCGAGTTTAAGTTCTTGGTTATAGGTATCAATAATCTTATTGGCAATCCAATTTGCCTTGATCATTTTGATATCCTCATCCTCGTCCTCATCATCACTGACAATCGCCGTTTTATTCTTCGGAGTATAACTTGCAAACTCAATGAGCGCATCTGGACTATCATTCTTTGGGAACCAGTCTACGATATCATCCTCACCATACTTTTCTGTACTCTCTTTAACATTCATAATCTTTTGAAAGAGTATATTTGTAAACTGAATAATTCGTGCATCTGAACGATAGTTTCTTGATAGGATAATCTTCGCTGATTGCATTGATGAATCGATTGTTTCTTCAATAATCTTTTCTGATTCATTTAATTTAGAACGCATTAGCGCTGGCTTTGCCTGACGGAAACGATAGATAGATTGTTTTGTATCACCTACACGGAAGATACAATTAGGACTAGCAATCATCTCTATGATTGTATCCTGTAGTTTACTTGTATCCTGGAATTCATCAATCATGACTTCTTGTAAGTTATCACGGATAACCTTCGCTACATTTTCATGTTTTAGAATTTCATACGCATAGCGTTCCATATCTGAGAAATACATTGCAGTATTTTCTTGTTTGATACGGACGCAATTGTGATATGTAAGTCTTGCTAGATTGATGAGGGCTGTATTGATAATAGAAGCATCTCTTGCGTCCGAAACAAAATCATCTTCATTTAGACGTTCTTCTGCCATATTCTTGAGTGCCTTTTTCAAATGATCCATTGTACGTGCATGTTCTGGATAATTCTCTTTCTTATAACTGGAAAGCTTTGTGTCATCCATTATTTGAATTTGCTGTTTATAGTTTTGATATATCTCAAAAGTATAGGCAGAACTTTCATCTTCTGGCATTAGTTCATTTTGTAATGTTTGAATGATATTTAAGAATGTATCAAAAGCTACAGAGTTATCAATTACTTTTCCACGTCCATTAATAGCCTCTGGTAGTTCCTGTAGTATTTCTATATCGCGTTGTAATAGTGCTAGTTGTCCATACAAGGACGCAAAGAAATACTTACGAATATTGAGATCGAATGCATCAAATGATGTGAAATGATTTGAACTTGTTGAATCAAACTTTTCTGGGTACATCTTTAATGCATGACTAAACCATTCATCTGGATCTATGGATGATTCCGCATGACGATTGATTTTTACAACTGCATCATATAGTCCATCATAATCATCTGCACGACTAGAAAAATAAGAAGTGAGCGCTGTGATTTCCTGTGGACTTGTCTCATATGCATATTTTAATGCCTTCATGAATGCATCATGTTGAATGTTTTCGTTTTGTCCACTAGAGAGGATATTCTCTGTTGTTGCTGGATCTAGACCGATGATGTTG
This sequence comes from Solobacterium sp., assembly GCA_015256455.1. Taxonomy (GTDB): domain Bacteria; phylum Bacillota_I; class Bacilli_A; order Erysipelotrichales; family Erysipelotrichaceae; genus Bulleidia. The sequence goes on from JABZMB010000042.1 coordinate 6,190, forward strand.
TAATATTTTTTGATAATAGACAAACAGAAAGAGTCAATAGTTGTGATATTCGCACTTGCAAGTGCGATAATCTGGTCATCGATATATTGAATCAGTTCTTGATCAACAGTTTCTTCTTTTTCCGCTAACTGCTTAATTTCATTTAATTCTTGGGCTACACGCTTTTTCATTTCACTTGCGGCTGCTTCAGTAAATGTCAAAGCTAGAATACGTGATAAAGGTACACGTGGATTATCCTCGATACATCTTTTTACCAAACGGGATACGAGTACTTTCGTCTTACCAGCACCAGCAGATGCGGAAACGACAATACCCATCCCAGAAGAATTACAGGCAACGGACTGTTCAGCAGATAATTGATTTTTCTCAGAGATTCTCATCTTCTTTTGCCCCCTTTGCCGTAATTTCTTCTTTATCTAATTTGAAAGGAATATCTGCTGGAATACCCTCCACTTCCACTGCTGTTGGGATACGATATTCACCATTAAAGTGATACATTGCCATATATGGTAATGTTGTATTTTCAATTGGAGATAGTTCAATATTTCCACTGAGAACTTGTTCATGGAAATTTGCGTAGATTCCTTCGAGATATGCTTGAATCTTATCGAAATCATAAATGTTCTTTGGACTCTTGATATGTCTTGCTTCTATATCCACATCATCACGGTGTTCGTTAAAAATCCATACTGCACACTTTCGACTCTTGATAAAATCTTCCTTTAAGCTATTTAATAATGCTTGTTTTGGCATATCTCCACACTTATTGTAGACACGATTTAAATCAATCGTTTCATCTTTCATAGAGATATACTGTACAGCCGTTGGATTGTATTTCTTTCCTTGAAGATTGTTTGTGACTATCATCATGTATGTTAACATCTGCAGGCGTAGTCCTTGTTTTACTTCATCTTCACTAATAGATAATACAGATGATTTATAGTCAATAATACGAATTAGATCTTGATATAAATCAATGCGATCAATAATACCACGGATATTTACATTACCAATCATTGTTTCAGGTAAACGGTATTCAAAGTACTCTGGAATAAAACTAGAATCTTTTTCTAAATCATGCATGAATGTCATAAATTTAGATAATGAATCTGCTAGTCTTTCCAAAGAAATATCATATAGATATTGTTCGTTCGGATGTGTCATCTTAAGTACATCAAAATACGGTCTAAGCACTTCCTTGATTTGAATCACCGTTAAGATATTTGTTCCATCATCTTGTAATGCATACTGTTTACGCTTTGCTTTATCATGCATATATTTATTTTTATAAGAAGATAGTAATGTATACATGAAATGATGTTGGATATTTCCAATTGTAATTGAATCTAATGTCGAGAATTCTTGGTCAATAATTCCAAGCCCCTTTTGGATAAAGTATCCATATGGATTACGGTAGTATGACTCTACCGTACTAACAGAACCATTTAAGATTCCTTTTTCATCTAAGAATAATTGTTGTGCAGTCTCTGGTGTTAATTCATGTTTTACTTCTACATGATTATCCACAATCAAAATTGGCCATGGTGTATTTTCTTTCTTCATGTCCACTTTGGATTGCACTTCGTAAGCTAGCTGCATTTCTTTGCCTTGATAGTCATTTGTAGAATATGAATAGTAGATTTCTTCCGCCGAGGAATCAATCCATTGTAGTGCATTCATATAGTAACCATAACGCTGATTCATACTTGGATAAGATGGAATCTTTGCAAGGTAATCTTCATCAAACAAGCCATTATGAACTGGAAAGCATGGATAATTCTTTCCACTACATCCAATCACGTAAGTTACCTCTTGTTTTCTAACCGGATGTGTTAAGTCCGTTACCGTACAGATTGCGTCTGTAAATACAGCGCTATCTGAATGAATGCCCTGCAACATATGCATGATAAAAGGGATGTTCTCTATATCATGTTTTTCACTTGTCAAAATAGACTGTAAAATATTACGTAACTGTCTACCTTCTTTCAGTTCATGTTTATTCTGTAGAATCTTTTGGTTACGAATAATATCAAATGCATTCATCAATATCTCTTCAAATGTAGATGCTTTCATCAAGCTATCTAAATCTTGTTGGATATTGGTAAATAGTTCATCTGCTCGCTTTTCAAAGTAAGCATAACGTGCAGATTCCTTTTTAAATACTTCCGATGCCTCTAGAGACTCTGACAAATGCTTTGGACATTCTACATCCACCAATACTTGGTCTAGATATTTTAAAACAGTAAATAAAGAGTAATTTTGTTTTTGGTCATCTACACCAAAAGCATCAATATATAAAGCTTTCATCAAAGCTTCTTTATTTTTTCGATATGCAAGATTAACTAATGCAACATAGCGTTGAATGAGTCTAGCAGATACATCATGATGTACTGTTGAAAATGGTATTTCATATCTTGCGAAAACTTGTTGTACAACTGGATACTGTGTCTTCCAGGACGTAAGCACTAAATTGCATGGTCTTCTATAAGTTGCGATATCCTGTGCTATCGCTTCAATTTCTCGACGTGTACTTAATGCATAGCGTAAATGTTTATGACTTGTTATGCTGTCGTTTGGTTTAGCTTTATCTTTGAGTCGTTCTAAGATTTCCACATAGTATGGATCTGCCTCAAAGAAAGGATATACTTCCACATCGTCTTGCTGTAATTTCTGGATTGCAGCTTCCTTATTTTCTACATTCTCTTTTTCCACAAATGGCATTTCTAATAGAATACGGATAATTTCCTTTAGTTCCTTTTCTTGTTCATTTGTCTCAGGTAGAGTATCAACTTGAATGTTACGTTGAATACACTCTAATACAAACTGAAAAATCTCCTGAATGAATGCAGGATAATCAAACATCTTTTGATATATTGGAAACTCGTCACTTCTCTTTTTCAATGTATGAGAAATCTTCAACAGCGCCGCATATTTGTCTGTATGTTTCTCTCCTAAGGCAACAGAAAGTGGAACCGCTAGTACATTTGCAATAACGCCATGATTATGTTTTGCTAAATCTTCATAAATATACTCTTTTTGGTAATTCGAACATAAAATTGTTTTCATAATTAGATTTTATCATAGGCAATCCTGCATATTTGTTAAAATATCCTGTTTTATACAAAAAATTTGGACAATCTTACTGGATTTTTCAAAATCTGCGTGCCTATAATTAATTTGACAAAAACTACAAGAGCATCAACTAACAATACAAAACCAAATACAATTACTCGGAGGGAAGTATTTATCATGGCAATTTGTGCTATTCTTAGCCAGAAGCTAGACAGTAGGAAAGACGGAGATGACTGTCTATTTAACGGTTATTTAGAAGATTATCTCAGTTTTAGGGAAAATGAGATTGAAGACAATTTAAAAGAAACATTTGAAAAAGTATTAGAAACAGATCCAGACACAAAGATTTGTGTGGATCTACATTGTGCCGTCAACGTTGAAGCAATTAGTAATCAAATCATCCGCTATAAAGACATCTGCAAGCTTAACGGGAAACCATTAGTTATTCCTTATATCTTGTATTTTCAACATGACAATGAAGATAGAGCTATCATCATTTATGATTGCAAGCAGTATGGATATATTTACGCAAAGGGTCTTTACTACTGCATGACAGAACCAGCCGGTGAATTTATTGACTGCAAGAATGAGATTGTTGCGATTTCTTCTAAACAGGAAACCATCTTAAAAGTTCTTAATCAATTATTCACTGTGAAAGCAGGCTCCATTCAACGTAGTATTGACCATGAACTTTTCCACAATTATGAAGAGTTAAAAACTGCATCCAAAGAAGCTGCGAATGCGCTAAAACTTGAAGCGACGGAAAAACTTCCTGCATTAGAAGATCGTACACACGCTATCTATCACTATGTAACAAACTGGTTCCTCTTAAAGAAGGTTCTCTATGTTCAATACATGGTAAATAAGAATATCTTATCTAGTGTTCACGAAAATAATATTAAGAAACAGAGAAACCAAGCGAAGATGAATTCTGAAGAGATTGATATTCTCAGTTTCAGTGAAATGTGGAGATTGCCTAAACAAGAAACTCTTGCATAAACACATAACCTCGACTGCTTGCCGAGGTTTTCATTTACCCAAAATTGTGAATTTAATGCCTAATTACGTGATATATGGTAACATTTTAAAGTAAAGAGGTGTTATATGACAAAGAAACTAGCTGTAGCAGCACTGCTCATGTTTCTGATTATCACTACTTTAATCGGTAGTACTTTAATCAAGAATGATTTCTTGAATCCAGAAAAAGAGCCAGTTGTTACTACAACAGAAGATAAAAAAGAAGAAGAGAAGAAGGAAACTCCTAAGCCTGAAGTTGACCCAGAAACAGATACGCGCTTTAGCGATACCAACAGTATCTTACTTCTTGTAAACAAAAAACATAAATTAGAAGAAACTTATGTTCCATCTGATCTAACAACTGTCAATGTTAGTACAAACGGTACTGAATGGACTCTACGTAAAGAAGCTGCGAAAGCCCTTGAAGACTTATTCAATGCCGCAAAGGAAGATGGCATTACACTCCGTTTAGGAAATGGATATCGTTCCGGTTCTTATCAAGGGCAGTTATATCAATCCAGTGTTAATCGTATCGGTGAGACAAGCACAAATAAGACCACCGCAAAAGCTGGATATTCCGAACTACAAACTGGCTTAGCAGCTGCGATTCTCGGTGCAGATACAACCACAGATTTTAATATTAGCTTTGCAAAATCTGATGAATATAAGTGGCTTCAAGAAAATGCATATAAATACGGCTTCATCTTACGCTACCCAGAAAACAAAGAATCCATTACTGGTTATACCTTTATGCCATGGCATTATCGTTACGTTGGAAAAGATACGGCTGAACAGATCCATGAAGTAGATAATGATACAACATTCGAAGAGTTCTTCGGTCTAAAAGGTGGAGACTACGAAAAGACTAGTTCTTAATCTAAAGAAATTAATTTAAAAGGTAAGTATGACAATAAAGGGTCACCAAAAACTTTTTTGGGGGACAACCCATGAATTCCAGAGAACACTAGACATCAAATCTAGTGTTCTTTTTCAATACCTTTCTTATAATGTCCACGGGCTTTTCCATCTTTATGAATATCTTTTAAATCCCTAGGGATAGCTAATATAGAGGGTACTTCACGTGTTGCCCAAAGTAATCTATTTCTTGTGTATTCAAAATTGGCAAGAGAAAAATCATGAGAATTACTTGAAGCAGATAGATTGAAAAAATCATCTGCTTTTATTTTCTTCTTTTGACCATGATGGACATTTTGAAGATAGCATAGTTGATGAGGGATTTGATGTAGATAAGATTGTTCAGACACAAATGATGATAGAGGAAGTAAGAGAAATCATTGATAGACTTTATTTCAATGATGAAACTATTCGTTCAGTAGCAGAAACGAAAAAAATATCCCATCCGGCTCTCATAAAGAGAAGAAATAAGATATTGGACAAGTTGAGGGAATTGCTGAAGGATTTTAGATAAAAGTATAGGGGGAGTAAGTGAACAGAAGAGTTGCTTACTCCTTTTTTTAAGTTTATATATGCTTTTTGTTTTACAAAAAATAGAGTAATTATAATTTGGTTATTTTTTATTATTAGAATTGATTACATAAGAAACGGAGAAATAATATATGGAAATTATGCTTGAAACAAGAAATTTAACAAAGAAAATCAAAGACCAAATGATACTTGAAAATGTATCAATTAAAGTAGAAAAAGGAAAGATATATGGACTATTAGGACCGAATGGTGCTGGAAAATCAACGCTATTAAAAG
>JABZMB010000109.1 GCA_015256455.1 Solobacterium sp.
CTTTAATGCGAAGTTTTGATAGTCTTTCTTTAGATTTTTGATTTCAATTTTATTCATCTTCTACACCTTCTTCATAAATATAATTGAATAGTTCTGTTAATTCCGATTTGGTGAGATTGATTGTTTTTGCAATCTTGCATGCTTCAAATAAATGGGACTCGATATCTTTTTGTTTTTCATCTTTTAATATATCTTGATTCATTGTCGCAACAAATGTACCTAGTCCTTGCCTGATGACAATAAATCCTTCTCCCTCTAGTTCGTCATATGCTTTTTTGACGGTTAATATACTTACACCTAGTTCTTTGGATAGTTGTCGTACAGATGGCAGTTGTGCATCTGATGCTACTGTATTTCCAACGATGTTTTCTTTGATTGCATTTTTTATCTGCTCATATAATGGCGTACTACTTCCGTTTATTAGAATGATCTTCATTGTATCTCCTTATATATAACACTATATAACAGTATATAACTATTTGCAATCTATAAAGAAAAGACACCATCTGGTGTCTCTATTCTTTGATATATACTTCTCTAGGTTTACTACCCTGTGCTGGTCCGATGATACCATGTTCTTCGAGGGCATCAATCATTCTTGCGGCACGGTTATAACCGATGCCGAAGCGTCTTTGTAGTAAGGATGTAGAAGCTTTTTGTGCTTCGATAACGTATTCTTTAATTTCCTTAAAGAGTGGATCATCTCTAATTTCTGTCACGATACCACCTTCTCCTGATTCAATTCCATCTAACTGTACGAAGGAATCATCATAAACCGGAGAAGCTTCTGAGGATACAAAGCTTGTAATTCTTTGTACTTCATCATCTGTCACAAATACACCCTGTACACGTGTTGAACCTGTTTGTCCAATTGGCATATATAGCATGTCACCATAACCTAGTAATCGTTCTGCACCTACATGATCTAAGATTGTACGTGAGTCCATACCACTGGATACCGCAAATGCGATACGGCTTGGGATATTTGCTTTAATAATACCTGTAATAACATCTACAGATGGTCTTTGGGTTGCGACGATTAAGTGAATACCTGCAGCACGAGCTAACTGTGTAATACGTTGAATAGATTGTTCAACTTCTTTACCAGCGACTGCCATTAAGTCTGCTAACTCATCGATAATCACAACAATATATGGAATCTTCTTCGGTGCTGGTGAACCATCTGGATTTGGTCTACCACCCTGTTGTTCAACCATGTTGTTGTAGACTTCGATGTTTCTTACACCAGCTGCTGCGAACATGTTATAACGTTCATCCATAATTCGTACAATCACCTTTAAGGCATTGCTTGCTTTGTTTGGATCATTGATAACTGGTCCAATCAAGTGTGGAATATTACGATATGGTGTAAATTCTACCTTCTTTGGATCGACTAGTAACATCTTGACTTCATCTGGCTTTGTACGTAATAACAACGAACAGATAATAGAGTTCATACATACAGATTTACCCGAACCTGTCGCCCCGGCAATCAACATATGTGGCATCTTATCTAAACGACATGTTACGGTACGTCCTAGCAAGTCTTTACCAAGGAAGAATAGTAATGGTTGATCTTTATCACTACCTACGTCATTGATGATTTCACGCATCTTAACTGGCGTACTCTTCACGTTTGGTATTTCAATACCTACCGCATTGCGGCCTGGAATTGGTGCTTCAATACGAACATCTCTAGCGGCTAGTTGCATCTTGATGTTGTCTGTTAAACCAAGAATCTTGGATACCTTAACATTTACATCAGGACGAATTTCAAACTGTGTAACAGATGGTCCAATATGTATATTTAATAACTGTGCTTCGATATCAAAGTTATTTAAAATCTGTAGCAATAATTGTGATTTTTCTCTAGCAGCCACTTCATTTTCTGGATTACTACCCTTCGGAGGAAGTGGGTCTAAGAGTGAAACCTTTGGCAATTGATATGGACGTGTACGCTTCTTTGGCTTTGGTGCCTCAGATGGTGGATATATATTGCTTTCTTGATCAGGATGTTCATCTATAACCGTTTCATATTCTTCCGTTGTAGATAGTTCTTCCTCTTCTTCTCTATCAACTGACATTGGCGTAAAACGTGATGGTTCTGGTTGACGTACAACCGTATCTTGCATTAGTGTTGTCTTTTGTTCCATGCGAGCATGGTTATCACTTAAATCATCCACATCGATGAATACAGAATCCTTTTGTGAGATTGTCTCTCCTGGAAGTACGATAATTGGTACTTCTTGGGTTGGGTCATCTGGATGAATGCGATTGATAACTCTCGCCGTTCTTGGCTGTTCTTCTTGAACAATTGGTAAACTTTCTGTCTTACCATCTGCTTTGATATTTTGGAACAGTGAACTAGTTGTCTCTTTACCTTTATCAATCATCTTCCAAAGGTTAGCTGGTTCTTTTGGCTCCTCTGGTTCTTCCTTCTTGCTTTCTTCAACTTCTGGCATCTTAAAGAATGCGATGACAGAGCGGAATGCCTTCTTGTATACTTCCATATCTACAAGCAATAACAT
>JABZMB010000043.1 GCA_015256455.1 Solobacterium sp.
GTAATCTCACTCATGGCAGCAATCATTACAATGATTGAAAAGAAAAAGTTTGCAAGATAATTTGTATGTAAAAACGCTTTAATATGATGCAAAAAAGGTAGAGATAGTAGATGAAAGTTAATTTCTCTTATCCACTGTTTCTACCTTTTATCTACAGTAAAAAGATACAATTATATGAAATTTTATGAATTTGAATCAGTAGCATACTTTCATGATAATTAGGATAGTAATTTTGGATTATATACATAAAGAAGCAAAGTTATATAAACCTATCACAAAGAATACATATTAAGAAAATATTAATAATTTAGAGTAGGCATATTGATTGCTAGCCCATATGTTTATTAGATATCATTAAAGAGATAACTCAAGATATATCTATAAGGCGGAAACTACAAGGGAATTTACATACAAAAAATGTAGGTGAAATCACTGTAAAATGCTTGAGAAGAGGAAACCGACGAAAGAGTTTGCGTCGAAGGAGGGAAGAAATGAAGACATCCAATAAGAGAAAGATTGTCAGCAGTGCAGCTTTAGGACTAGCGCTATTAATGACACCAACACTAGCATCTAGAAGTGCAATCCATACATATGCGCAGGCAGCTTTAACAGCAGATGAAGAAGCTAAGATTCAAGCGTTCTTGGCTACTCAACCACAAAATAATGACACAACAAATATTGGTAAGGTAGCAGTTACTCAACCATCAAGTTACACATTCCCAGGTGTAAATAACTATACTTCTTTATTCCAGTCTCGTGGTACAAAGGTTAATATTGATCAAGACTATGAATACACAATCGAGTCTAGTGATGCAAATAATGGAAAGAGAGTAAAGATTAAGAATTGGGCAAGTGTTGAGGCCTATGATATTTTCAAGATGGGTGATGGAAGTCCAACTCCTATAGGTTATGAAGATAAATTTCTTTATGCTAAGGAGGTAACTCTAATTGATACAGCAGATGGCTCTGAATTTACTGTTAAGAACGCAGTGTTTCCAGTAAATAATCCTGATGGTGATCGCCCATGGGAAACATTATGGTATAACCGTTACACATTTGATTTGCCTATTGAGGAATCAGATCCAAGATTCAAAGCTGAAATTGAAGATGCAAGTTTGATTCCACTATTTGGAAATGGATATTGGACATTACATGCAACAGTTACTGAGATGGTTCCTTATGAAACAATTGTTAAGATCGACGAATCCTTAAAGACAGGTGAAGTTGAAGAAGACGTTGCTGGTGTACTTGGTGGTAAGACAGGTAAATACGATATTATGTATAGTCTTGCTGAAGATTTACCAGGTGATACATACAAGCAATATACATCAGATGTTATTTACGCTGATTTACTTGCAAATGTAGATACTAATCCAGCTGTAAGTGATATGTTTTCAAAACCTTGGGGTGATGTAACAGTCACAAGCTTCACATCTTCACCAGCTACTAACCGCGTACTTCGTGTAGGTATTGACTATACACACTTTGTAACAGAGGATGGTACATCTGTTATAGCAGCAGATGGAACCCCAGTTGCTAAGAAGTATGGTTTACAACCACAAGAAACATTTGCTGGTTATGAATATGTTACAACACGTACAGAAGCAAATGGTGATAGAGTTCATGTGTACAAGAAGGCTTCAGCTACTCCAGTAGCACCTTCACCTGCTACACCTACAACTCCAGCTGCTCCAGCTGCTTCAACTCCTGAAGCTCCAGCAACACCAAAGACAGGCGATACTAACTTATTCGCTGCTTTCGCTATGTTAGTATCAGGTATGATTGCAAGTGCTGCAGCATTCATTACAAAGAAAAAGAATGCATAATTAATAAAACATGCACTAAGAATCCTATTGAGAAATCAGTAGGATTTTTTTGTTATAGATGTATAGAACATGCAATAGATATACATCAATTCGTACTTGTAAAGATTGTTAAGCCGTTAAAAAAATATTAATAAATTGCATGAGCAAATGAATTGCCGATGAGTGATATGTCAGATAAAATAGCCTAGCATTTCGAGTCGTTTTGATACGCAACCGGTTAAAAAGATCGAATAGGGAACTGTAGTGATTACAGGTACTGGTTAGTTTGTGTACAGTCGAAAGCACGCAAAATATCAAGATAAATCGAAGGAGACTAATATGAAAAGAATTAAGAAGAGAGTGATTAATACAGCAGCGTTAGGTTTGGCGTTACTAGTTACACCAACTCTAACTTACAGAAGTGCAATTAACACTTATGCACAAGCAGCTTTAACAGCTGACGAAGAAGCTAAGATTCAAGAATTCTTAGCTACAGAACCACAAAATAATGACACAATAAACTTAGGTAAGGTTAAGGTTGACCAACCTACAACTGGTTATACATTCCCAGGTGTAAACAACTACACTTCATTGTTCAAGACAAGAGGACAGAAGATTACTTTAGACAAAGACTATGAATTTACGATTGATAATGGTGATCATGCTGGGAAAACAGTAAAGGTAAAAGATTGGGCTAATGTTAAGGGTTATTTAGTAAATTCGATGTCTGATAGCGAACCTGAATTTGAAAATGGTTTGGATAAATACATGTTCACTGATGAAGTGACATTGATTGATCAAGCAGATGGTTCAGCGTTTACTGTAAAGAATGCAGTCCTATCACTTGAGGGTGAAGAGGGTTACCGTATGTTCGATTCATTATGGACTGATAGATATGTATTTGACTTACCAGTTGAAGCAGGTGATACAAGATTCCAACCTGAAATTGAAGATGCAAGTTTAATCCCATTATATGGAAATGGATATTGGACATTACATGCTACAGTTACTGAGATGGTTCCTTATGAAACAATTGTTAAGATTGACGAATCCTTAAAGACAGGTGAAGTTGAAGAAGACGTTGCAGGTGTACTTGGTAGCAAGGCAGGTAAATACGATATTATGTATAGTCCTTATGAAGATTTACCAGGTGATACATACAAGCAATATACATCAGACGTAATTTACGCTGATTTACTTGAAAATGTAGATACTGAACCAGCAGTAAATGATATGTTATCTAAACCTTGGGGTGATGCGACAGTCACAAACTTTACATCTTCACCAGCTACTAACCGTGTGCTTCGTGTAGGTATTGACTACACACACTTTGTAACAGAAGATGGAACACCAGTTACTGTTAGTGGTACAAATGTTGATAAGAAGTTTGGCTTAAAGGATAAAGAAAACTTCGAAGGTTATGAATATGTTACAACACGTACTGAAGCAAATGGTGATAGAGTTCATGTGTATAAGAAGATTGTAGAAACTCCTGCAGAACCAGAAAATACACCAGCTCCTGTAACACCAGAGACTCCGGCACAGCCAGAAGCGCCAGCTCCTGTAACACCAGAGACTCCAGCGCAGCCAGAAGCACCAGCTCCTGTAACACCAGAGACTCCAGCACAGCCAGAAGCGCCAGTTCCTGCAACACCAGATACTCCAGTGCAGCCAGTAGCTTCTGCTACAGTAGCTCCTGCAGTACAGTCAACACCTAAGACAGGTGATGCTGGTCTATTCACTTCAGCATTCATGTTATTCACAGGAATGATTGGAAGTGTAGGTGCATTTGTTACTAAAAAGAAGAATTCTAAGTAAAAGATTACGGATAAAAAGCCTATTGATGTAAAGAGCACATTGATAGGTTTTTTATTAGAGTCAAAAAATTATAGAATATGATTGCAAAGAACAAGAACGTATGTGAAAATGTGTTCGCATGGTATGCTAGGTATTTATTTGGAATCATCATAAAACGTTGTAGAATAAACTATAGCGATAATGATGATTTTTTAAGTATAAAAACACATCGTTCATTATCTACGGGAGGTATATATGGTAGAACCACTTATTTCAGTTATTATTCCAATTTATAATGGTGAAAAATATATTGATAACTGTTTGTCAAAGGTAGTAGCACAAACATATAAGAATCTTGAAATTCTATGTGTTATCAACGGTACAACTGACTCAACTGAAGAGAAAGTCAGAGAGTGGATGAAAAAGGATGACCGTATTCGTGTATTAGTAACGGAGATTGGTGACCTTGGACGTGCATCAAACATTGGAATTGAAAACACAACAGGACCATACCTATCATTTATAGATGTCGATGACTGGGTGGAACCTGATTATATTGAAAAGCTATATAGCGGTATTCAGAAAGGTTATAAAATCTGTAAGGGTAACTGTATCCTGTATGATGGAGTTAAAAATCTACCAGCATACCAAGGAAGAAGTTCAGGAGAGATATCTATCCGTGGAGCGTCCTTCCTGCTCCCATGTAGACACAGTTCAGTTTATGATAGATCACTATTTGAGAAATTAAAATATTTAGAATTCTCCTATTATGAAGACCTTTCACTATGGCCAATTTTAATTGCGACTGCTGGATGCGTATACTACATAAATGACATTGTATACAACTACAATCAGACAAATGAAACATCTATCATGACAGTTAGGAATGAGAAGCACCTAGTTTTGGATAAGGTATTTGGACATATTTTTGCAAATCTGACACCTGATTTAGATAAAGAAGTTAATTTGTTAATTACGGCTTTATTCATTCAGTCATTCTGGACATCAAACTATCAATATGTTCCTAAGAACGAAGTCGGACAAGCATATCTAAAACGTGTGAAGCAGGTTGTAGAAAATAGGCTGGTAGGGTACTACTACATTGTTGAGAATTTACCTGTTCCAAAAGAAATGAAAGAACGAATGATTCGTTTCTATCGAGATCCAATTGCATAAAATAGAAGATGGTATGCTATTAAAGCCAAAGATATATGGCTTGTATGCTGTAGAGAATATTGCTGGATATCAGTTTGTTGAGACTTGCGAAGAAGCTAATGGTGATTGAGTGCATGTGTATAAAGCGATTGTAGTATCGAATCCTTCGTCACATAAGACAAGTAATAAGAATAATTTGTTTATTTCAGCAATTGCGATGATTTCTACTATTTATGTTGGTGCAGCCGCCTTAGTTAAAGATTTAAAAGAGTTTAACTAATAGTAATACATGGGATGTTGATGAAGTATATACTTCACTACATCCTTTTTCTGTTGTGAAAATAAGTGTAGGAAACAAAGATAGAATTTACTAAAATAGTAGTAGAAAATGAGGCGTTTAAAATGAATCAAAAGTTTACCAGTTTTACAGAAAAACAGACATTTAGATTTCTATTTAGTATTCTATGTGTAATCTTTTCTGCGCTACTACAGACATATGCATTGAAAGCATTTTTAAAACCAGCTGGATTATTGTCTAGTGGTTTTACAGGATTGGCTATTTTAATAAATGTAATTGGTAGTCAGCATAATATACAGATACCTGTATCATTGATGATTGTTTTATTAAATCTGCCAGTTGCGATTCTATGTGGTAGATCGATTTCTACAAAGTTTACGATTTTATCCTCTTTACAGTTTGTGTGTGTATCACTGTTTTTGGTTATCCTTCCATTTAACACACTGTTTGATGATGTTATGCTGAACATTATTATAGGTGGTGTTGTGTACGGACTTGGGCTTGTGGCTGCACTTGTCGGGAATGCAAGTACAGGTGGTACGGATTTTATCGCATTATATGTATCTAATAAAACAGGCAAAAGTATTTGGAATTATGTATTTATTTATAACTGTATCTTATTATGTATCTTTGGATTTGTCTCAGGTTGGGAGCGTGCAGGATATTCAATTATCATGCAGTTTGTTTCTACAAAGGTAGTTGAAGGATTGTATAGAAGATACGATAGAAGCACTATGCAGATAACAAGTACTATGCCAGAAGAAATAATATCCGCATATACGAAAAAATATAGACATGGAATTTCAGTTTGGGAAAGTTATGGTGGCTACTCTCATAAAAAGAATTACATGTTGAATACAGTTGTATCAACACTAGAGGTGAAAGAGATTGCACATTTGATTTTAAGTGTGGATCCACATGCGATTATTAATGTTTATAGAACTGATGATTTCTATGGTGGTTTTTATAGGAAACCAATTGATTAGGAGGATGCTGGTATGTGGGCAATGATTGCGACATGGAGAATGGCTTTAGAAGGTGTAGAAGAAGCTGGACAACTGTTAAAAGAAGGAAAAGGTAGTGGAGAAGCAATTGAGCATGCGATACGCTGTGTAGAAGATTTTCCGTTTTTTAAATCCGTTGGCTATGGTGGCTTGCCGAATGAGGAAATGGTAGTTGAACTTGATGCTGGTTATATGGATGGAAATACAATGGCTGTTGGAGCTGTTGCGGGAATTAAAGATTTTGCAAATCCAATTTCAATTGCAAAGGAACTATCGAAAGATACTGTTAATTGTGTTCTTGTGGCGGAAGGTGCTGAAAAGTATGCTAGCAAAAAAGGTTTTGAAAGAAAGAACTTGTTAACAGACCGTGCAAAACAACTCTATCGTAAACGAGTTAAAGAAATTAAAGAAAGAGAATTAAAACCATATGATGGCCATGATACGGTTGGTGAAGTAGTTCTAGATTGTACTGGAAGAATCGTTGCAGGTACTTCAACGAGTGGTTTATTTATGAAGAGAGCTGGACGTATCGGTGATTCTCCTATTGTCGGTGGTGGTTTCTATGCAGATTCTGAAGTGGGCGGTGCAACTGCAACTGGCCTTGGCGAAGATTTGATGAAGGGATGTATCTCTTATGAAATTGTTCGCAAGATGAAAGAAGGTCTGACACCACAAGAAGCTTGTCAAAAGACAGTCAATGAACTAGATGCAAAGTTAAAAAAGAGTCGTGGACTTGCGGGTGACTTAAGTGTTGTCGCAATGGATAAAAATGGTAACTATGGTTGTGCAACAAACATCCAGAATTTCTCTTTTGTGGTATATCGAGAAAATGAAGAGCCTACAGTATATCGTGCACAGAATATTGATGGAAATACGATAATCTCGAAGGCTACACAAGAATGGATTGATGAATATATTCGTGAGAGAATGGCGCCGATACAAGAATGAAGATAGATATTTTTGAGGTATGTGCCGGAAGCGTACAAGACTGTATCAATGCTGAACTAGGTGGTGCCGATCGAGTAGAGTTAAATAGTGCATTATATCTAGGTGGGCTTACGCCAAGTTTAGCTATGTTAAAGCTAGTGAAAGAAAAGACTTCGCTTAAGGTCATATGCATGAATCGTCCACGTGCAGCAGGTTTTTGTTATGACGATGTTGAAATCGAAACAATGTTCAAGGATGCTGAGATTTTATTAGAAAATGGTGCAGATGGGATTTCATTTGGATTCTTAAACCCAGATGCGACAATTAATATTACACATACAAAGAAGATGGTTGAATTAATCCATCGTTATCGTAAGAAAGCAGTCTTCCATAGAGCATTTGATTGTGTATCAGATCCGTATGTAGCGATTCAACAACTTATCGATTGTGGAGTGGACCGTATTTTAACAAGTGGTCTACAACCAACTGCATTACAGGGTTGTGAATTACTGAATAATTTACAATTTAAATTTGGTGAGCGAGTTGAAATTCTTGCAGGTAGTGGTATTAATGTAGATAATATAGAAACTTTACGTGAAAGAACAGGAATTCATCAGTTTCATGGAAGCTGTAAAATTTGGAAAAAGGATCCTACGACAACATTAGGTAATATAAGCTATGCATATCATGAAAAAGATGATTATGATTGTGTAAGTACCGAAATTGTTCGGCAAATAGTGCAGTTATTAAAAAGATAGTATTGTGATAAAAATCCATTCCATACATTGGAATGGATTTTTATATGCATGCATGAATACAATGTATGGACAACAATCATAAAATATTGGTTGTTAGATTGTGTGATATTCAACTTTGTATAAGGGATTGAAATGAAGGTCGAGGTTTGCTATACTAAGTCGCGTAAATATTGAAATATATATTTGAAAGAGGGGACTACTACATGAATTTCTTTGATATCTTTGTAAAGACATTATCAAACGAAAAGATTAATTCGGCTATTATTTCTAGCGTAGCGATTATCCTATTAGGTTATGTTATGCGTCGCAAGAAGGTATTCGATGATCGCACAGCGAAAGTATTAACACAGGTTGTACTTTCAGTATCAATTGCAGCATTGGCATTTAAGTCATTTATGGCGCCAATCAAACCAGAAACATTTACACAAGGTTTAAATGTATTAATCTGGGGTATCGTAATTTATATCTTACTCATCTTCTTAACAATTCCGCTTTATGCGAAGTTTGAAGGTGATGAACAGGATGCTTTACGTGTATTAAGTATCTTTGGTTCTACAACATTCTTTGGAATTCCTATCGTAAGTGCAATCTATGGTGCAGAAGGTGCGCTATATGCGTCTATCTTCAACATCGGTTACAGAATCTTCTTATATTCTTATGGATATATCAAGATGAGTGGATTAAAGATGACATCTAAGAATATCAAGTCTATGTTCTTAAATCCTATTGTTATCGCTACATTCTTAGGTCTATTCTTGTGGTTAGCACAAGCATATTTACCACAGGTTACTGTGGCTGTGAAGGATGCAACGTCAGGTGAAATGGTGAATAAGTCAGTTTCATTCATGCGTTTAGACCTTACTTCTCCACAAATCACACAGATTTTAACTTACTTAGCTGGTTTAGCTTCTCCACTTGCTTGGTTAGCAATTGGTTCTACACTTGGTTCAGTAAGTTTCAAGGATGCAATGACAGACAAGAAGGCTCTTTACTATACTTTCATTAAGTTATTGATTATCCCTGCATTCAATATTGTTGTATTAGCAATCTTAACAGTAACTCATATCTTACCAGTTAACCTTGTTTCTTTAGGTACAACAGTTATTATGATGGCTACACCTCCAGCAACAGTTGCAGCTTCTTATGCAATTCGTTTTGAAAAGGGTGCGCTTATTGCGTCTAACACTTCATTGATTGCGACTTTAGCAGCTGTAATTATGGCTCCAATTTGGATCGTTATCGTTGAAATGATTGGACATTTAGGAATCTTTTAATTAGCAATCGTATTATAATAAAGCGGGATGAGTATCCCGCTTTCATAAAATAGAAGGAGTAAAATTATGTCATTTAAAGTAGTATGTTATGGTGTTCGACCAAATGAAGTAGAATTTTTCCACAAGTACAATAAGTACAACTATGACTTAAAGCTTGTTGAAGCTTTAACAACACATGAGAATATTACAGAGTGTGAAGGTGCTGATGCAGTTTTATTACGTGGTAACTGTGTTGGAGATCGTCAAAACTTAGAAAAGTTAAAGGAATATGGAATCAAGTATGTATTTACACGTACTGTAGGGTTCAACCATATTGATTTACAGGCTGCAGCTGACTTAGGTTTAATTGTTGCACGTGTTCCTGGTTATTCTCCAAACGCTATCGCTGAATTATCCTTAACATTAGGTATGATGTTATTACGTCATACAGCTGCTGCTACTAGCGCAACTGCTGCAGGTGACTTCGTTGTTTCACCAACATATTTCTCTAAGGAAATTCGTAACTGTACAGTAGGTATTATCGGTACAGGTAGAATTGGTTTTACAGAAGCTAAGATGTATAAGGGCTTAGGTGCTAAGGTTATTGGCTATGATGTGTATGAAAATGATGCATGCAGAGAAGTACTTGACTATGTAACTCTGGATGAATTACTTGCACAGTCTGATATCGTTAGCTTGCATGTTCCATACTTCCCTGGTCAGAACGATAAGATGGCTAACGCTGAATTCTTTAGCAAGATGAAGGATGGCGCAATCTTCTTAAATACTGCTCGTGGCGAATTACAGGATAATGAAGCAATCTTAGCTGCTCTTAAGTCTGGTAAGTTAGATGGATATGGAACAGACGTGTTCGCTAATGAAACAGCATTCTTCTTCAAGAAGTTGGGTAGTGCTGCAGAAATCTCTGATCCTACTGTTCGTGAACTAGTACAGATGTATCCAAAGGTATTGGTAACACCACACATTGGTTCTAATACAGATGAAGCTTTAGCAAATATGATTGAATACTCAATGGATAACTTCAATGAGATTCTAACAACAGGCACAACAAAGAATCTTGTAGCTCTTCCTGAAGCTAAATAATAATCTTACTTAAGATACTCGAGAGAGTATCTTTTGTTTTCCTGGGAAATGCTATAATTTGAATATACAGGAGAGTTTAGTATGAACACAAAACAAGCTGCTCAAAAATGGGGATGTTCTGTAAAGACAGTGACGAAGTTATGTGCGGATGGTGTGATTCCGTTAGCAGAGAAGGATGAAAGAGGTAGATGGGTAATTCCTGATGAATGTGAGAAGCCTCCAGTCTCTCGTTTTCGTCTTTGCTTTCTGATGGATATGATTAACCAACTTAAAGAAGGCGTAATTTTTCAACAAGTTAAATGGGGCATTAGTGAAAAAGAATTACAAGATGGTTATCAGTATCTGATTGAAAATGCGATGGTTTCTTCTTTTGATGTGCGCCAACTTGGAAAAGAACTTCCAAACGCTAAAATTACTTCACGTGGTAAAGCACTGATGGAAAGAGAAAATAAAGAAGGCACAAGCCAACGTAAATTCAACGTGAATTTTAAAATTAATACTGGTGTATTCAGCTTTGAAACTAGCTTTGAAAATACGAGAGGAAAGTAACATGGATAGAATTGAAACAGAGCGTTTAATTCTACGTCAGTTTGAATTCTCTGATAAAGATGATTTATTTGAAATCATGTCGGATGAGCAGACAAGTTTAGATGATGGTGGTTATCATGCAAGTAAGTCGCAAGATCAACAGTATCTAGCTTTGATGGAAATTCTATGTCGACAACAGCGGTTTAGTATCATTTTGAAGGATAATCAAAAGATGATAGGAATGATTAACCTTCAAGATGACGATAGAGCAGTTTCATCGTATGAACTAGGTTTTGTGATGAATCCAAACTATCGAAGAAAAGGATATACATATGAAGCGGTACAGGCTGTAATAGATTATTACTTTGAGCATAATTTAGTACAGATGTTTAGTGTATCCTGTTTTCCTTACAACAAAGCCTCTCTAAAATTAATTGAAAAGCTAGGCTTTGTGTATGAGGGGAAGGAACATAAGGGATTGAATCATGCGATTTATGGTCCAATTGACCTATTATGTTATTATAAGGATAAAGATGAGTAGGTAAGATGAAGAAAGTAATTGTGATTGGATGTTGTGGTAGTGGTAAAAGTACATTTGCAAGACATCTGCATGCATGTACAGGAATTCCACTTTTTCACTTGGATCAGTTAAATTGGAATGCGGATAAAACAACGGTAGAAAAGATGGTATTCTTGAAACGTGTTAGAGAAGTGACTCAAAAAGATACATGGATTATTGATGGTAATTATGGTTCTTCTATGGAAATGCGCATGCAAGCATGTGATACTATATTCTTCTTGGATTATCCAGTAGATATATGTATACAAGGAATCTATGACAGAGTTGGCAAGGTTCGTACTGACATGCCATGGGTAGAAGATGAAATAGATGAAGATCTGATTGAATTTGTCAAAAATTATGAGAAGGAAGATAGACTGGAAGTTTTAAACCTCCTTTCAAAATACAAGGAAAAGGATATTCATATCTTCCATACTCGTAAGGATGCGAAGACGTATATAGAGTCATTAAAATAGAGGTTATTTGTCACAACTTTGTTGTGGTTTTTTGATGGATTATTCATTGACGTACAGTGTGAAAGTAACTAAGATTGTTGTGTAAATGAAAAAGGAGGTGGAGATATGATTCTAAATAATGAGAAGAAGTTAGGGCCTACACCTAAGTCGACTGGTGTTGAACA